>JACPDD010000003.1 GCA_016184205.1 Candidatus Levyibacteriota bacterium
AATACGTGTCGAATGAGCTTTGAGGAAAGATTTAGGGGTCAAGTTCCTAAAAACGATTATGTTGCTTTGGTGAGGAGAACAAAGCGAGACTTTGGTTTAATGCACCCATCGCTTCCAGTAACATTAGGAGGTTTTGTTGTTCAACGGTCTAACCCAGAAGTAGCGTCCCCTTTAGACCCAGTTAAGAAAAGACTTTTAGAAACAGGAGCTCTTGATATCATTGAGGAGCTTCTAGAGCTTGTTGATGGTTCTGAATTTGAAGTTTCATCGGATACTATGGGTATGGTTTCTAGGATGTATGATTTTAGAACCTTAAGAGACTACGTAAAGTTTTTTTTCAAGTGGGGCATAACAGACAGTGAGGATGAAGATACGGGATATAACGAAGTTAATGAAAAAAAATTAGAAATAACGGCTGGAACCCTGAATGAAAATATTGCGATCGAAAGTAGTTCCGGTATGGCGATCTCTTCACGCTTGCCAAATGGACGTTTGGTCGGTGGTCATTGGCAATATACAAAACTTTCTAGCCGAATATTAACTCCGCAACAATGGAGAGACAGAACTGGATTTGAAAGCGTAATCATGGAGGCTTTAACGTTGGCAGGTTTAACCCAAAGACAACTGAAAGGAGACGCATGAGCTGGGAAGAAAGATTAAAGAATGAATTAGCCAGGCCTGAACGGGAAGAGGAGAAAAGAAGACAAGAAGCAGCAAAAGAAGCAAAGGATAGAGAATCGGAAACTAAAGCAAAACATCCGATCGCTCTTGATTTACTTGAAAAACTAGGCGTTCGAAATGCATTACAAGGCATCAGGAGAGATATTTGGAAAGAAGGAGAAATTGTTGGACCAACATTAGAACCGGAGAAAGAAACACTTTTCAAGTTAGAATATACATTGGAATATAAGCATCCTGCGCCTGTAATAATTAGCGCGAAGCTTATTGGTGGTGGTAAATCGAGCTTTGATTTAGACCAAAGAGCGTCGTCAGCCTCTAGGACGCCTTCTTATAGTTACGCTTGTGGTAGAGGAGAACGTACCACTTTTCTTAAAGTTGGCATTAGAGTGCCAAGAAGTGCACCAATGCGCTCCCACGTACCAAATGATTTGTATGGTTATATGGCATATGTACGATCGGAGCCTGGGGGTAAAGTTTTATTGGTTAATCTAAATGAGCCTCTAACTATGGGTTTCTATGATAATATAAAGTACCCAGAAGGATTCGATAAGTTAGCAGCTGCAAAAGCGAGGATGGAAAAAATTATGCTAGATGATTGCGTAGAAAGGGCAACGAAAAAAGAACTGCCTTCTGATCTTAAAGTTAAAGGAGAAGCCGCTATTCGATCTGTGACAGGAAGGGAATTTGGAGACAGCCAGATAAGAGAAGTACCTATGCTTGTTTGGCCTATCCGTTTTAGATAATGATCTCCGGCAAAGGCGCCCTATAGGTTGACATCAGGTACAATTTTAGGCTACGATATTTTAATGGAAGGGTTTGAAAAAATAGACATTAAGGCTTCTCCAAGCGTAGCAAAAACAGATTTTGTACAAGCCCCTGCAAAATTTAGAGGGTCGGACCCTCAGGCAAACACTAATTTCAAATCGATATTCAAGAAAAAACCCGCTGTAATTGTTTTTTTGGTAATTATTGTTTTTCTTCTTGTGCTTATTTTTCCAGCTATGGCAGTTTACAAATCTGCAAAGCTCACTTATGTTCAGGCACAAGGCACGCTTAGCGCTGCAAAACAGCAAAACATTGCCCTTGCCTCAACAAATCTTGAGCAAACCAGAAAAGCACTTACTCAAACACAAAAAGAACTAAACGCAATTGCAATTTTAAAATGGGTCCCTATTGCCGCCTGGTACTTTAATGACGCAGACCACATGGTAAAAGCTGGATTCCACGGTCTTGACGCTGCAAGAGTTCTAATTGACTCCATAGAGCCATATGCAGATGTACTAGGACTTAAGGGCCAAGGTAGTTTTGTTGGAGGAACTGCAGAAGACCGCATTCAAACAGCAGTTGCCACAATGAGCAAGGTAACTCCTAAAATTGACGATATTGAAAAAAACCTGCTTTTGGCAAAAGAGGAGGTAGATAAGGTTAATCCGAATCACTATCCTCCTGTTTTTGCCCTCGCTAAAGTAAGAAACGACTTAAGGTCCCTTCAAAAGACAGTTGACGGCGCCGCAGTCTTTATAAGCGAAGCAAAGCCTCTTATAAAAGTTTTGCCTGATCTTTTGGGAGCAAACAAAGAGAAAAAATATCTGGTCCTGTTCCAAAATGACAAAGAGCTTCGTCCAACAGGTGGATTTATTACGGCATACTCAATATTCAGACTTAGTAAAGGAGTTATTCACGTAGAAAGGTCTGACAATATTTACAATTTGGATAACACCGTAACAGGCAAACCCAAGGCTCCGGCAGTAATTACCGAATATCTTAAAGTTCCAACGCTTAACTTAAGAGATTCAAATCTTTCGCCTGATTTTATAGATTCAATGAAAACCTTTAACTCTTTGTATGAAAATGCAAGAGCCGGAGTTTTGGTGGATGGGATAATTGCCGTTGACACAAGCGTTTTGGTGTCAACAATAAAAATACTTGATGATAGCGTCTTTGCAGCCGGACAAACTTTTACAACCAAAGTAGACCCAAGATGTGATTGTCCTCAGGTAATTTATGCACTTGAAGCAAATATCTCAACTCCGCTGAGCCTTGACCTTAGAATCTCTGATCTTGCCGCAATACAAGCAGGAAGAAAAGCAATTATTGGAGACTTAATGTACGCCATTATGGACAAGGCCCTAAAGTCTTCCCCAAAAATCTATTGGGGTCCGCTTTTCCAGGACATAGCGACCAAGATAACTGAAAAGCACATACTTTTTGCACTAAATGATACTGGTGCTCAGAAAGGAATAAGCGCAATTAACGCGGACGGCAGGATTAAAGACTTTGATGGAGACTATTTGCATATTAATGAAGCCAACTTAGGTGGAGCAAAATCAAATCTTTTTGTCAGCAAGTCCGTTTCCCAAGAGTATAAAGTTCAAGGAGATGAGATTACAAAAACCGTAACTATTAACTGGAAGAACCCTTATGCAATGTCAGACTGTAATCTTGAGCGGGGGAATCTTTGCCTAAATGCACCTTTTAAAGCTTGGGTTAGAGTATATGTTCCAAAGGGCTCAACTCTTGTTGACAGTTCAGGTTCGGAAACAAAAGTAAGAATTTATGATGAGCTTGGAAAAACTGTTTATGAGGCATTTGTCCTAATTAGACCTAAAAGCAGCGCAACTTTGACGCTTTCCTATAAACTTCCTATTGAATTTGAAAAGGGCACGCTTCCCCTTCTTATTCAAAAACAACCGGGAACTTATTCTGAGAATTATGAAGTTTTAGTAAACGGCAGCAAAAAAGCAGAGTTCTCTTTCCTAACGGATAAGAAGCTAAAGATTTCCAAATGAGAAGTTTCAAAACAGAAGGAATTGTTATAAGAAGAAGAAATGTTGGAGAGGCAGACAGGCTTCTTACTGTATTTACAAAACACCACGGCAAAATCACTATTAAAGCAAAGGGAGTTAGGAAAATTTCAAGCAGACGCTCCGGACACATAGAGCTTTTAAATTTGGTTTCCCTTTCTTTGTATAGGGGCCGCGTAACATCAACTCTGACAGAAGTGGAAACTATAAATAATTTTGGTAAGATAAAAGATAATCTTAAAAGCTGTGGGCTTGCATATCATGTTTGCGAGCTAATTGACAGCCTTTGCGCAGAAAATCAGGAAAACTTGAAGGTCTATTCCCTTCTTTGTGAAGTTCTTGCAAATCTTTCAGACCAAGAAAATCTAAAAGTCATAATTTCCCGGTTTGAAACAGAGCTCTTAGACGCCCTGGGGTTTATTTCCCAGTCCCAATACCTAAACACACAGGGATTAATTGAGGAAATAATTGAAAGAAGACTTAAGGCAAAAAGAATTCTCCCCCTTCTTGACTAAGTCTGCTATCATAAAGCTATGAATGATAACGTAATGGAAAAGATTGTCGCACTTTGTAAAAGAAGAGGTTTTATTTTCCCCGGGAGCGAAATTTATGGGGGACTCGCCGGAACTTGGGACTTAGGACCTTTAGGAGTTTTACTCGCCAGTAACATAAAGCAGCAATGGTGGAATTCAATGGTAGGCAGAAGAGAAGATGTGGTGGGGCTTGATTCCTCAATTCTTGCAAGCTCAGCAGTGTGGAAAGCATCCGGGCACATTGAGGCATTCAGCGACCCACTTATAGAATGTGAAGTTTGTCACATACGTCTGCGAGCTGATTTGCAAAAAGAAAAAGATGAACATGATAAGATGCACCGTTCAGAAGGAGCAACTACTGCAGGCTGGACGATGCCAAAAGAATTTAATTTAATGTTTAAGACTTTCGTTGGTCCAGTAGATGATGAAGAAAATAAAACTTATCTTCGTCCGGAAACCGCACAGGGAATTTTTATAAACTTTTCAAATGTTCTATCTTCAACAAGAGTTAAGATTCCTTTTGGAATTGCGCAGATTGGCAAAGGATTTAGAAATGAAATAACAATGGGCAATTTTCTTTTTAGAGTTCGCGAATTTGAAATGATGGAGCTTGAATTTTTCGTAAAGCCCGGTGAAGACGGAAAATGGTTGGAATATTGGAAAAAAGAAAGGCTTTCTTGGTACTTGTCCCTTGGAATAAGAAAAGAAAACATAAAACTTTCGGATTTGCCAAAAGAAGATGTTGCGCATTATTCTAAAGGGACTTCTGAAATTTGGTACAAATGGCCATTTATGGACTTCGGAGAGCTTGAAGGAATAGCAAACAGGGGCGATTATGATCTCAAACAACACGAAAAATATTCAGGAAAAGATTTATCTTATTTTGAAGAAGAAAGCAAAGAAAAATTTGTGCCCTATGTTATTGAGCCGTCTGTTGGGGTGGGACGAGCTATGCTTGCATTTTTACTAGATGCATACAGTGAGGACGATAAGAGAATAGTCTTAAAGCTTCATCCCAAATTGGCGCCATATAAAGCCGCGGTTTTCCCTCTTCTTGCCAATAAGCCGGAACTTGTTGAGAAGGCAAGACAAGTCTTTGATAGTTTAAATAAAA
>JACPDD010000020.1:0-7449 GCA_016184205.1 Candidatus Levyibacteriota bacterium
TGTTCAAGAAGAAGCAAAAAAACTAACTGCAAATAATTTTTTTTAAATAATTATTCAAAAAAATATGCAAAAATCACTATCCCAACACCTCAAAAAAACTTATCCACTCTCAACTTCAGAATTTCGCCAAGTTCTCATAAGTAAAAAATCAGTTCAAAGCGAGCAACTAAAAACTCTTGTTACAGAACAGGCAAAAGCAGCAGAAACATGATAATAGCTCAAGGTGCTGAAGCTATTCTTAAAAAAGAAGGAAATAAAATAATAAAAGAACGCATTTCTAAAAAATATAGATTATCTGGACTTGACAACCAATTACGCTCATTTAGGACTAGACGCGAAGCAAAAATTCTAGAAAAATTATCAATTTTAAACTTTCCAAGCCCAAAATTATATTCTATGTGTGATAAATCAATGAAAATTGAAATGGAATTCATCCCTGGAAAACTGTTAAGATCTCAACTTGATAACAATCCTGTTTTATGGGGTGAACATATAGGAAAACTTGTTGGAATTTTGCATTCAAAAAATATTATTCATGATGATTTAACAACTGCAAACATGATTGTAAATAAAAAAAATCTTTTTTTAATTGATTTCGGTCTTAGTTTTTTTTCATTAAAAGAAGAAGACAAAGCAGTTGATCTGCACCTTTTGAAAAACACTCTTAATTCAAGACACTCTTTAGTTTACAAAGATTGCTGGAACGCAATTATCAAATCATATGCAAAACACTTTGATAAAGCAGATATTGTTTTTGTAACTCATGCTCATTCCGACCATTTGTCTGAAGGCGACATAACTCAAATTTTAAAAGACGACACTGTGGTAGTTGCCACACCTGATTCCTTGCAAACACTTAATGTCTCGGTTAAAAAATATCCTGTTGAGCCAAATAAAAAATATGATGTCCGAGGATTTATCTTCGAGACTGTGCCAGCTTATAATGTAAATCCGCAGCGATTAAATTTTCATCCCAAAAGTAATAATTGGGTTGGATATATTTTTGAGATAAACGGCAGGAAAATTTACCACGCAGGAGACACAGACTTTATTCCTGAAATGAATACATTAAACAGGCTCAGTATTGACATTGCCATGCTTCCAATGGGCGGAACATATACAATGACAGTTGAAGAAGCAATTATTGCAGCAAACGCAATTTCTGCAAAGTACACAGTGCCAATGCACTACAAAAGACTTCTTGGAGAAAGATCAAAAGAAGCAGAAGAAAAACTAAAATCCGGCGTCAAAAACTCAGAAGTTATAATCCTTGACGAACTAAAGTAGTTATTGTCCGACTGTTACGGAGAGGATTTTGTCCCCTACTTCCCACCTCTTTATTACAGATTTTTAATACAGAAACTATGCTGAACTAGGGACAATTATTTATAGATTGTAAGATTTTTTAGTGATATAATTCTGAACATGGAGGAAGTAAGAGAGTTTTTTAGGAATCATCGGGTTGGAGCACTTTCAACAATCTCCAGTGAGGGGTATCCGGAAAGTGCAGTGTTGCATTATTCAAATAATGATAATCCATTAGCATTTTACTTTTCCACAGAGCGGTCGAGTAGAAAAATTCACAACATTCGTTTGAATAGTAAAGCGTCATTTGTTATCGGATTTTCGGAAGAAGAATTTATAACGGTCCAAATGAACGGAATAGTTAAGGAATTGGGGGACGAGGAGCTTACGGAGGCGAAAAAAATCCATTACAAAAAACATCCGGATTCAAAACAGTACGAGAATGATCCAGAAACAGTATTTATTTCATTTACGCCTTCCTGGATTAAAATTTCAGATTATAAAGTGTCACCTGCAAATATTAAGGAAATAAATCTGCAGAGCTAGAAAGATCTATTTTTTTGTGGTATAATTTTCCCTAATCCCTTCGGGGATTTATTATTATGGTTGCGACAAAAAGAGATTTTACACTAGACAAAATTAGAAACATTGGCATTATTGCCCATATTGACGCGGGTAAAACCACAACTACCGAGCGTATTCTTTACTACACCGGCAAAACCTACAAAATCGGAGACATTGATACCGGTACTACTCAAATGGACTGGATGGCGCAGGAAAAAGAGCGCGGCATTACCATAGTTTCTGCTGCCACTACCGCTTTTTGGACCCATTCGGCATCCTTCGACTCCGCTCAGGACAAGAGCTCAGGGCAAGCAGCCCTTCACAGAATAAATATTATTGACACTCCCGGACACGTTGATTTCACAGCGGAAGTTGAGCGGTCTCTTAGAGTTTTGGACGGAGGAATTACGGTTCTTGATGCAGAAGAAGGAGTGCAAAGCCAATCTGAAACTGTATGGAGACAGGCAGACAAATATAAAGTCCCACGACTTTGTTTTGTAAATAAAATGGACAAGCTGGGTGCTGATTTTTTAGCAACTGTTAAAAGTATTGAAGATAGGCTAGGCGCAAATCCTGCAGTTATGGTTCTGCCCATTGGAGTAGAACAAACATATGTAGGCAATGTTGACCTTCTTACCCGAAAGTCACTTGTTTGGGGTTCTGATCAGTTAGGTGCAAAATTTGAAGAAAAAGATGAGATCCCTTCGGATTTGAAAGAAAAAGTTGAAGAGTACCGCCACAAACTTATTGAAAAAATCTCAGAAACTGACGACGCACTTTTAGAAAAATACTTAGCCGGACAGGAGCCGAGTGTTGAGGAACTAAAATCAGCTTTAAGACGGGCGGTTATTGCTTATAAATTGGTTCCAATTTATGCGGGAAGTTCTCTAAGAAATAAGGGAGTGCAGCCGCTTTTGGATGCAGTTTTGGACTTCCTTCCTTCTCCTTTGGATATCCCGCCGGCAAAAGGAATAAATCCAAAAACCAGTGGCGAAACAGAAAGAAAAGCTTCGGAAAATGAGCCTTTTTCTGGCCTTGCTTTTAAAATCCAAATTGACCCTCACGTTGGAAAACTTACGTATTTTAGGCTCTACTCGGGAAAAATTGCGTCAGGCTCTTATGTTTATAACAGTACAAAAAATATAAAAGAAAGAGTTGGTCGTATACTTCTTATGCACGCAAATACTAGGGAAGAAATAAAAGAGGCAACAGCAGGAGAAATTGTGGCCTTGGTTGGGCTTAAAGACACAACAACAGGAGATACTCTTTGCGACCAAGCAAGTCCAATAATTTTAGAGAAGATTGCTTTTCCTGAACCTGTTATATCTTTGGCAATTGAACCAAAGACAAAATCAGACCAGGAGAAGCTTGGAATATCTTTAAAAAGACTTATGGAGGAAGACCCAACGTTTACAGTTAAAACAAATCACGAAACAGGGCAAACTATTATTTCAGGAGTTGGAGAGCTTCAGCTTGAAATTATGGTTGACAGAATGAAAAGGGAATTTGGAGTTTTGGCAAATGTAGGAGCTCCGCAGGTTGCATACAAAGAAACTGTTTCAAAAGAAGCGCAGGCCGAAGGAAAATATATACGCCAAAGTGGTGGACGCGGACAATACGGGCACTGTTTCCTTAGAGTAACGCCTAAGCCTCGCGGAGAGGGCTACGAGTTTGTCGATGCTATAAAAGGAGGGGCAATTCCCCAAGAATTTGTAAAAGCAGTTGAAAAAGGAATTGTCGAGGCAATGGAAAACGGAATTCTACTTGGATATCCAATGGTTGATATGACAGTTACTTGTTATGATGGGTCATACCATGATGTTGATTCCTCTGAAATCGCCTTTAAAATTGCAGCTTCTCAAGCACTTCAGTCTGCATCTAAAAAAGCAGACTTAAAACTACTTGAGCCCATAATGAAGGTTGAAGTTACAACTCCTTCAGAGTTTCTAGGAGATATAATTGGAGATTTGAGCTCAAAAAGAGGACAAATCTTGGGAACCGAGGAAAGAGCTAAGGCAACAATAGTTTTAGCAATGGTTCCTTTGGCAGAGCTTTCAGGCTATGCAACAACCTTGCGTTCTATGTCTCAAGGAAGAGCATCTTATTACATGGAGCCGTCCCACTACGAAGAAGTTCCAAAAAATATAGTTGAGCAAATGCTTGAAAAGTCCACATTTACAGGCCGCGTCTCCGCCCAGCAGTAATGAAGTGATATAATTATGACAGTGGAAACGTCAGAAATTCCTCAAGGGCCATGGACATTATTTAATGAGCCAAGAGCACTTCCTATTGATAGGCAACTTTCCCATAGACTTCATTTGGAATTTGTTACTAAAGGAGAAAGAGATTGGCCTCGGGAAGCTCAACTAACAGAAGATCTTTATAGGCAGTATTTAAAAGGGTTGCCCTATAAGCAGTCAATTCAGCAAGCCTTAAACCTTTTTCTTACAATGCGAAATATCCATGCACCCATACAAAAGTCTAGTGGTAGGAAGGCTGAAAAAAGAAGCATAGCTGTGATGAGCGGAATTCAAATGAATATTATAAGTGATATTGTTGAGGAGCATATAAAAGATATTCCGGTTGATTTTGAGAATAAGACAATGGAACAACATTCCAGTCTGGAAGCAACAAGAAATTGGGAGAATCAGTGGTTTATGCCAAAATTGCATAGACTTTCCATGGCAATAGTAGCTGGGAGATCGCGATACCAGTGGATGGATACATTAAAAAGCAAGACACAAGTCGCAGAAACAGGTAGCTTAGAAGAAATAAGGAGCTCAGCAGATCAAATATGGCAAAGGATACAAGAGGAAAGACGTTATGGTATAAAAACTTCATATTTTGATTCTGAATTATTCTTAGGCTTTCCAAAAGTATTTTATATAACAGAAGAAGCTCATTCGCATGCCGAAGCTGATGCTGTTGAAGGATTTTTGCCTCCAAAATTTGCAGAAATAATTATATTAAACCATAGACCATCTAGAACTCCCAAACATGAAGACGTGAGCCTAAGCTATGAAAGCGGTGTAGGCGTAGTTGCTTTTACAGTTCCCGATATGGATATCGCTTTTTTTGTAGATAATGATGGAGAACTCAAGGCCTTTACCGAATCGTATGGGAATTTTCGTCAAGCTCTTGCAGGCAAAGGATATGCTAAACAATACGAATTGCTTAGGTTGTTTTTAATAATGAGACTTAGAGATTTAACTTGTTCAGCCGAAGCTGCAGATAAATTACCATCGATTAGCGATTTTGAACATGCTGTATCTAAGGGAGAAGGTGGAATATTGGGCATAGGTAAAAAGATAAAGAAAATAGACTACAAGATTCTCTCCGTTCCAAGGGCGAAATCGGATGAAGAAATTAATCCTAAGCCGGAAGAGCCTACCGAAGAACAGGAGAGAAAATTTGTAGATAAACACCATGTTACATGGTTCGTTAGGCGTTTGCCAAAGGATTACTCTCCATCAACTCGGGCTATCGAATATGCTTTGGAGCATGGAATAACATTAAAAGAGACAGAAACAATTGTTAGGGAGCATTGGAGAGGTAGGTCACGAGAAGGTCAAGAAGACACTCGTCCTACGAAGGCAGTTTTCGGTAGAAAAAATAAAGGCAATCCTCAACCCGCCCAGCAATAATTTAGAATTCAGAATTAAGAATTTAAGAAAATATCCGTAGTCTAGTCTACGATACCCATTCAAACATCCTACCACTGGGGATTTGTAATTTCTTTTGAATGTATTCTATAATGGTTTTTATGGTTAGTCCGCTGGAAAATGGTTCTAGAACTCTTGTTGTTCCCTCTGATTTTGAAAGGTCCGATGATGACAGAGGAGTAGACCCATTGAGCTTTGTCCCGCTGGAAATTAGAAGAAAAATAGGATGCGATTGGGAGGGCCAAGTCCATTCAATTTTATATGGATTAAACCTTCTTTCAGGTATGAATTTTTTCTCTGGAACTCCGGCGGAGACGCTAAGCTTTCCCAAACATCCAAAGCATCCTAACTCGGATTCCCACTACATCTTTCAAGACTTTTTGGGTAAAAGAGAGGTTAAGGATTGGGTAGGCATATATGTTTTACTTCCGAATGAAACAACCTCAGAACACGGACATCCCCTAGGGCTTTCGGAGGAGTATAGAATTTTAAGAGGAGAGATGACACTGTATGAAGAAGGCGATGCTCGCGTAGTAGATGCAGTAGATAAATTTATAATCCGGCCTGGGCACAGACACCACTCAAGAACAGAAAATGACCAATTTGCATTAGTCATGGTAAGAATGATAGGCGCAAGTAGGTTTCCACATGATAAAATGCATCTTGATTCAGTTCGCCCTGAAGTTAAGCCCGAAGACCCTTCTCCACGAAGAGAAGCCATAGACATTTTGCTTAACTTATATAATCAGCATTACCATGATTCTCCTTTTGATAATGACAATGCTCGTTTTTGGATCAAAACCATGTCTTACAGAGAAATTACAAGCACGATTGAAATGGCACGAAAAAATTCACAAGAGTTTAGACAAAACCCAAGATACAGTTGGGTGACCCGAGGCACTTTCCCTCTTGACGGGGGAAGATAAATGATGTACACTAAAAGATAGCCTTTTTGAAAGGTTTTTATTTTTAATTTATGGCAGAATCAGCAAAATTTCAAAGAACAAAACCGCATTTAAACATTGGCACCATTGGTCATGTTGACCACGGCAAAACCACATTAACTGCAGCCATTACAACCGTCCTTGCAAAAAAGGGAATGGCAAAAGCTCGCAAATACGAAGATATTGATAACGCTCCGGAAGAAAGAGCCCGTGGAGTCACTATTAATATTTCCCATCAGGAATATGAGACAGAAAAAAGACACTACGCTCACATTGACGCTCCAGGACACGCAGATTATATCAAGAACATGATTACGGGTGCCGCTCAAATGGACGGCGCAATTCTAGTTGTTTCTGCTCCAGACGGCCCTATGCCTCAAACAAGAGAGCACATATTACTTGCACGCCAGGTTGGAGTCCCTGCAATTGTAGTTTTTCTAAATAAGTGCGACATGGTTTCTGATGCAGAACTTTTGGACTTGGTTGAAATGGAAGTCAGAGAACTTCTCACAAAATACCAGTACCCGGGAGCGGATACACCAATTATTAGAGGAAGTGCACTTAAAGCTTTGGAAGGAGACGCAGAAGCAGAAGGAAAGATAATGGAGCTTATGGACAAGATTGATGAGTATATTCCAACCCCGGTAAGAGACACGGAAAAGCCATTCCTTATGCCTGTTGAAGATGTATTTTCAATCAAAGGAAGAGGAACAGTTGTAACGGGAAGAATTGAAAGAGGAAAGGTTAAAATAAATGAAACAGTTGAAATAGTTGGAATCAAAGCTACGAAATCAACAGTTGTAACCGGAGTCGAGATGTTTAAAAAACAACTTGAGGACGGGCAAGCAGGAGACAATGTTGGGCTTCTTCTCAGAGGAGTTGAAAAAGCAGATGTAGAGCGCGGACAAGTTATTGCAAAGCCGGGAAGCATTACTCCACATACAGAGTTTGAAGGAGAAATTTATATTTTGGCA
>JACPDD010000020.1:7459-27502 GCA_016184205.1 Candidatus Levyibacteriota bacterium
AAGGCGGACGCCACACGCCGTTCTTTACCGGATACAGACCGCAGTTTTATATCCGTACAACCGATGTAACAGGAGAAGTTACGCTTCCAAGTGGCGTTGAAATGGTTATGCCAGGAGACAATATAAAAATGACAGCAAAACTTATTGTCCCAGTTGCACTCGAGGAAGGTTTGAGGTTCGCTATTCGAGAAGGCGGAAAAACAGTCGGAGCAGGTGTTATTAGCAAAGTCCTTAAATAATCGGTCCCGAGGTTTGCTGAAGAGGAGTTTATCCTGAGGCTTGCCGAAGGATCTTTTTTTTGCTAAAATCAGCTCCAGCACATTTGTATGGCACCGACTGAATACATGTTTTACCGTGAGCTGCCAAAAGAGCTTATAGATAGCGGAGGATTTGTGCATGTTCAACCTGATAGAGATGCTGCTGTCATGATTGTAGAAGCCGGTGAAAAACAGGCCATTAAGGTTCCATATCGAGCAGGTGAAAGTCTTGTTCAAGAAATAACAATTGAATGTTCGCAGGACGACAGAGAGACAACGGTAAACTATAAGGAAAGGACTGGCGATTCTGTAACAGATAGGAAAAAGGTACTTGAAGATCAAACTGGATGGTTTGTGGTTCCAGCATATAACGAAATTGAATTGTCCGTCTTAGTTAGACATAGGGCACTTTAAAAGGAGGAGCATATGCCAAAGGGAAGAATTAGAGTACGCTTAAAAAGTTATGACGCAAGGGTCATAGACCTTTGCTCCCAGCAAATTTTAGACACGGCAATAAGAACCGGAGCTAAAATTGTGGGCCCTGTGCCTCTTCCTACAAAAAGAACTGTTTATGCAGTTAACCGCTCTCCTTTTATAGACAAAGACGCAAGAGACCACTTTGAGATGAGAGTCCACAAAAGGCTTATTGATATAGTTTCCCCAACAGAAAAAACCATTGATAGCCTAACTCATCTTGAGCTTCCAGCCGGAGTAAGTATTGAAATTAGGATGTAGTATGTTTCTCTTTCTTTTCTCCGAGAAAAGAAACAAAAGCTCCTTGCAAGCAAAGTCGGACTATTTTTGTTCCGTTCGCTAGTCGGGTGATAACACCCCCTCCGAATCCACGGGTTCCCCCTGACAGCTCGCTTCACAAAAACTTAACGTCCTTTGTTTGAATTGCAAGAAAATTGAAAAACAGAGATGGAAACAACTTTTCTCCAAATATAGTTCAATGGTTCAAACTATTGGACTACTAAACTACAGAAGTGAGGGGATGCCAGAGGATAAATGGTGAAATTAGGATGTAGTTGCCACTTGTGGAACTGGTTCTGGAGTTGGTTGTCTTCGTTCATTCATGGAGTGATGATAATCCTGGAAGGCAGTTTTGTCAAGGCTGATGCATATTGCAATTGCCTCACAATTTCTATATAATTATCCCTAGTTTAAGTCATGATAATCCTAAAGGAGGTTTCCTTGGCTACATAGGCACGGTTTAGGAAGTAACTTTCCTGAATATAAAGCGGCTATATGTGGTCGCTTTTTTGGTTTATGAAAGCAATTATTGGTCAAAAGAAAGAACAAACGCAAAAGTTTTTGGAAGACGGTAAAAGAATACCTGTAACAATGGTAACTCTCTCTGGTGGAAATGTTGTAACACAAGTTAAAACCACAGAAAAAGAAGGGTATGATGCTATTCAGCTTGGATTTAAAAGCAAGAAAAAGGGGAACAAGCCTTTAATTGGACATGTAAAAAAAGCCTCACTGAGTGAGGCTTCGCTTTTTTTAAGAGAGGTAGGGGCTGAAGGAGAAGTTCCGGCAATTGGAAGTGTGATTAAGGCGTCCGATGTTTTAAAACCTGGAGATATTGTTGATGTGATTGGAATCTCCAAGGGCAAAGGGTACGCAGGTGGAGTAAAAAGATTCCATTTTAAGGGTGGACCCAGAACTCATGGACAGTCAGATAGGGAAAGAGCACCAGGTTCCATTGGACAGTCAACAACTCCAGGAAGAGTTTACAGAGGAAAAAGAATGGCAGGAAGAATGGGACATGAACAAGTTACAGTTTCTAACTTGCTAGTTGTTGACGTCACAGATAGTGGAGTATTGATAAAAGGGCTAGTTCCGGGACCTGTAAATAATTTGGTTATGATAAAAAAAGTTGGAGAAGCTAAAAAATTTGTGCCTTTGTATAAAGAGATAAGCGATAAGCAAGAAGAAATTCAGGGAGTTGTTGCTGAAGCCGCCGGTAGCGCTTCCGTTTCAGATGACGCTCAGCCCACGTCTGGAGAGGCGTCAGGTTCGGAGACTGCTTCGCTAAGTGAAAACGGCCAATCGGATGAAAATATAGAACCAACAAATGTTGAGGCCGTTTCCAGTTCATCTGAGAACGAAAGCACTCCCGTCGTCTCCGAAGATAACAATGAACAACCGGCAGAAAAAGAGGAGGTAGCAGAAAATGCCAGTAAGTAAACTCACAACTAACAACTCACAACTCACAACTCAGAAAACAAAAAAAGCGACAAGCGAAAAGCGACAAGCGAAAAGCTCGAAAGGCGGGCTTTCTGTGCAGGTTTTTACTGCAGCAGGAAGAGCTGCGGGAACTATGCAGCTTCCAAAAGAAATATTTGGAGCAGAAGTTAACAAAAATTTAATTTCTCAAGCAGTAAGAGTTTATCTTGCGAATCAAAGAATGGGTACGGCTTCAACAAAGAGCCGGGGAGAAATTAATGCTTCTACAAGAAAAATCTGGAGACAAAAAGGAACAGGAAGAGCAAGGCACGGCGCAAAATCAGCTCCAATTTTTGTGCATGGAGGAGTTGCTCATGGTCCAAAGCCAAGGGACTATTCCCTAAAACTTCCTAAAAAAATGAAAAAAGTTGCGCTTGTTAGCGCATTGTCCGCAAAGCTTAAAGACGGGCATATTAAAATTTTGACTGGCCTTGAAAAGGTAGAACCCAAGACAAAAAATGTTGCCGCAATGCTTAAAAAATTAGGACATTCGGATAAAACTCTTCTTGTTACTCCCAACGCAGCTGGGAAAGGTTTTGAAAATATCTTCCGAGCAGGCAGAAACATTGAAGGAATAAATATTTTACCAGTAAATACCCTAAATACTTATGAAGTTTTAGACAGTAGAATGATTCTTTTTATGAAACAGTCTATAGATACTTTGAAGGAAAGCCTAACAAAGGAACAAAAATGAATTTAACAGACGTAATCATAGCGCCAATAATAAGTGAAAAATCTAGTAAAGATGCAGCAGCTTCTAAGTTTACTTTCAAAGTTTCAAAAAAGGCAGATAAACTGGCAATAAAAAAGGCAGTGGAGAGTAAATTTACAGTTAATGTAGTTTCCGTTGCAACAATGGTTGTTAAGGGAAGAAGTCAAAGATTTGGAGCAAGGAGGACAGAAACAACCATGTCTTCCTGGAAGAAGGCAATCGTGCAACTTAAACCTGAACAAAAAATTGATTTGTTTGAAACAGCAGCAGCGAAGTAAGGATTTATGAGAAAGCTAAAAACAATAAAGAAAAAAATGTCAGGAAGAGATGCGGCGGGCCGTGTTTCTGTCCGACATCAAGGTGGGCAGCACAAGCGATTTCTTAGAAATGTAGATTTTAGAAGAGATAAGGCGGACGTTGTTGGAAAAGTTGTTTCCCTAGAGTATGATCCGGGCAGAACTGCAGATATTGCGCTTGTACAATTTGCAGACGGCGACAAACGGTATATTTTGGCGCCAGTTGGACTTAAGCTTAATGACTTAGTATCCTCCGGAAAAGATATAGAAATTAAGGTTGGGAATACTCTACCCTTGGAGCTTTTGCCAGTTGGAACTGTAGTCCACAATATAGAGCTTACGGCGGGCCGCGGAGGACAGCTTGCAAGAAGCGCAGGAACATCTGCCACAGTCGCGGCAAAAGAGGGTGGGCTTGTACAGCTAAAGCTTCCCTCAGGCGAAATAAGAAAAGTAAGGCAAGAATGCTTTGCAACTGTTGGGCAGCTTGGAAACATAGATTGGAAAAATGAAGTTTTTAGAACTGCCGGAAGAAAAAGGCGCATGGGCATAAGGCCAACGGTTAGGGGAGTTGCTCAAAACCCACGCTCACATCCTCATGGAGGAGGAGAAGGAAGAAGCGGAATTGGCATGACAACACCCAAGACTTTTGCGGGACGCCCAGCGGTTGGAAATACAAGAAGACCTAAGAAATATTCTAATAAATATATTGTTTCGAGGAGGAAAAAATAATGCCAATTGAGAGAGATACTATTTCAAAGGAATATGAGGGCGAGGAACGAATGTATTATCAAGTAGTTGCTGAGGATTTAGATGGAGGAACCCGGGTATATTTGGGTAACGCCAACTTTCTAGCATATGTATCTGGTTTAAATCCAGAGGAAATATGCAGTATCATAATGGATTCCGGATTTAGTCCCATGTTGGATGTAGGCTTGGAAAGGTTTGATAGAAGTGCTGCCGTTGTGGAAGACGAGTCAGGAATTTGGATTGGAGGACCTGATAAAGAACCATTAAAAGAATTTTCACGTAATCTATCACTAGATCTTCGTTCAAGATCATCGAGTGGAGGATTTTAAAAATATGAGTAGATCAACTAAAAAAGGACCATTTATAGATCAAAATCTGATTAAGAAGATTTTGAAACAAAAAGAGACAGGAGATAAATCCCCAATCAAAACATGGGCAAGGGCATCCCAAATTTCACCTGAATTTGTAGGGCATACCATTGCAGTTCACAATGGGAAAATTCACATAAATGTTTTGATAGTTGAGGGAATGGTTGGGCACAGGCTGGGAGAATTTTCTCCTACAAGAACTTTTAGAAGTCACGGAAGGGTTGTTGCAAGGGAGATATCAAAAACCTAGAAAATAGAAAGTAGAAGATGGATTATGGAAAATAAATCAGCAGTTGCAAAAAGTAGCGCAGTTAGGGTAAGCACAAGAAAAGTAAGGCTTGTTGCGGATTCAATTAGAGGGCTTACGGTTGAAAAAGCATTAGCCGCTCTATCCCAACTTAGTAAAAGAGGAGCTTCTTCTTTAGAGAAGACCCTTAAGAGCGCTGTTGCAAATGCAGTGGGTAAGGGTATGGTAAAAGAAAAACTTTTTATAAAAAACTTGGAAGTGGGTCAAGCACCATCGCTTAAAAGGTATCATCCTTCAACAAGAGGAAGAGTGCATCCATATCAGAGAAAAGGCTCGCATATAAAGATCGTTCTTGAAGAAAGGAGTTCGCAAATCGCGAATCGCGAATCGAAAAGCGAAGAACGAAAAGCGATAAGCTAGAGTTATGGGACAAAAAATTAATCCAAATATTTTAAGGCTTGGGCCTGTTTATAACTGGCATAGCCGTTGGTTTGATGACAGGCGATATAAAGATCTTTTACTTGAGGACTTTATGCTGCGAAAGGCACTTATGGATAGACTTAAAACAGCAGGAATATCAGATATTGAAATTGAAAGGTCAATAAACAATATCAACTTGATAATTTATGTTTCAAGGCCCGGAATGGTTATTGGCCGGGCAGGAACAGGACTTGATGATTTGAGAAAGTTCTTGACATTGATTATTGCAAAGGGAAAGAAAGGAAAGGATATTCCAAAGCTGGATATTAGAGTTGAGCCGATTAAAGAAGCAAATCTGGATGCATATTTGATTGCTAAAAATATTTCTGACCAATTAACAAGAAGAATGCCCCATAAACGTTTAATGACTCAGTCGGTTGAGCGCGTTATGAGTTCGGGGGCAAAGGGAGTGAGAATAATTCTAGCAGGAAGAATAGGAGGGGCAGAAATTGCAAGACGGGAAAAAATGCAAAAAGGAACAGTTCCGTTGTCAACAATTAGAGAGCATGTTACTTTTGCAAGTGTCCCTTCTCTTACAAAGAAAGGGTACATTGGAGTTAAAGTCTGGATAAACAGGGGAGATAAATAAGTCAAATTTCAAAATGCAAAATTCAAAATTACAATTCAAAAGTAAAAATGTTAACTTTTCACTTTTAACTTTTCACTTGAGCGACCGAAGGGAGCGAATATGTTGATACCAAAAAGAGCAAAATATATAAAACAACAAAGAGGGCGCATGAAGGGAGACGCGCATTCAGGAACCAAGGTTTCTTTTGGCGAGTATGGGCTTATGGCTGAGCAACAGGGTTGGATAACAAGCAGACAAATAGAAGCAAGCAGACGTGCCATAACTCACTATATTCAAAGAGGTGGAAGAGTATGGATAAGAATTTTTCCAGATAAACCAATCACTAAAAAACCAGCAGAAACCAGAATGGGAGGAGGAAAGGGAGATATTTATGAGCATGTTGCAAGAGTTTTGCCAGGACGTATGCTTTTTGAAATGGGTGGAGTTCCAAAAGAAACAGCAGTTGCGGCCCTAAGACTTGCGTCTCATAAACTTCCTGTTTCAACAAGAGTAGTAGTAAAGGATGAGCAAATTTAATCCTGAAAAGATTCTATAAGTATGAAAACAAAAGACATTAAGGATTTACATTCAAAGACCGAAGAAGAACTTAAAGGTATGTATAAAATTGCAAAAGAAGATCTGTTAGAGCTTAACTTATCTAAGTCTTTGGCAAAGCTTAAAAATACAAGTTCAATTTTTTCAAAGAAAAAAGACATAGCAAGAATCTTAACAATTCTAAGAGGAAAGGAGCTGGCAAATGAGAATAATTGAAGGCAAAGTGGTATCTGTAAAGATGCAGGGAGTTGTAGTTGTTGAGGTAAGAAGGAAAATCTCTCACCCGCTTTATAAAAAGCTTATTAACAAGAGAAAAAAATACAAAGCTGCGGTAGGTGACATGACTGTTTCTTTGGGAGACAAGGTTAAAATTGCTGAGACCCGCCCGCTCTCAAAAGATACGCATTTTAGATTACTGGAGGTAATTAAGCAGTGATACAACACAGGTCAATAGTAAAAGTTGCTGATAATTGCGGCGCAAAGTCACTTCTTGTGATTCAGGTTTTTGGTGGATCAAAGAGAAAATTTGGCTATCTTGGAGATGTATTAAATTGCGTTGTTAAAGATGCGTCTTCAGATGGTACGGTAAAAGACAGCCAAATTGTCAAAGCGGTTCTTGTTAGGTCCCGCAAAGAATTTAAAAGAGAAGATGGGTCATATATTAGATTTTCAGAAAATGCAGCGGTTGTTATAGATAACGCAAAAGATAAAAACCCTGTTGGAACGAGAATTTTTGGTCCAATAGCAAGAGAGGTAAAAGATAAGGGATTTGCAAAAATTGCAAGTATGGCAAGCGAGGTTCTATGAAACTTAAAAAGGGAGATACAGTTACAGTTACTGTGGGGAAAGATAGGGGCAAGACAGAGAAAATTGAAAAAGTTCTTATCAAGGAAGACAAAATTATAGTCACCGGAGTAAATAGATTTAAAAGACATTTGAAAGCAAGAGCGGCGGGAAAGCCATCCGAAATTGTAACAATCACAAAGGCTATATCAGTGGCCAATGTTTCGCTTGTTTGCCCTAATTGTAAAAAATTAACAAGAATAGGCTACGGCGGAGAAAAAGGAAAGAAAATGAGAGTTTGTAGGAAATGCAAAAAGGAGATTTAAGCCCTGAAGGGATTTTTGGCATATGGATAATTTGCAGCAAAGATTTAAAAAAGAAATAGCAAGTAAACTAAAAGAAGAATTGGGAATTAAAAACGTCCACCAAATTCCGTCTATGGTTAAAATAGTTGTTAATATGGGAGTCAAAGATGCTGTTATAGACAAAAAGAATTTGGAACTGGCTAAGGAGCAGCTTACTCAAGTTGTAGGGCAAAAACCAAAAATTACCAAAGCTAAAACATCCATCGCTGCATTTAAGTTAAGAGAGGGAGATAAAATTGGATTGGTCGTAACACTTAGAGGACGTCGGATGTATGAGTTCTTTGAAAAACTCGTAAACGTTGTTTTTCCAAGACTACGGGACTTTCACGGCATTAGTAAAGACAGTTTTGACGGACGGGGAAATTTCACTTTAGGATTTTCAGAAACCACTGTTTTTCCGGAAATTGATCCCGGAAAAGTAGAAAAAGCTCAAGGGCTTGAAATAACAATTGTAACAAATGCAAAAGATGACAAGAAGGCAGCGTCACTGCTTACGGCGCTAGGCATGCCCTTTCAGAAATAAAAAATGAAAAATAATATCTCAAAAATAAAAACAAAAAGATTTAAGATTTTATCTATAATTTTTAATTTTGACTGAAAGGAATATATGGCTAAAAAATCAAATGTAGCAAGAGCAGGACAAAAACAAAAATACTCAACAAGAGTGCATCACAGATGCAGCATCTGTGGAAGAAATAAGGCCTACATGAGAAGGTTTGGTCTTTGTAGAATCTGTTTTAGAGAGCTGGCTTTAAAAGGAGAGCTGCCTGGAGTTACAAAATCAACCTGGTAGAAAAATATGTATCAAGTTGCAAATTTAATAACAACAATAAAAAACAGTGCGGCGGCAAGAAGAAGAACTGCTACTGTCCCGTATTCTAATATGAGCCGAAATATTGGACAGGTTCTTGTTAAAGAAGGATTTTTAACAAGTATAAAAGAGGACACGGTTGATAAAAGACGAGTCCTTGTTGTGACGTTAAAATTTACTAAAAGAATGCCTGCAGTAAGAGATGTAAAAATTGTTTCAAAGCCTTCTCTTAGGGTTTATGCTAGCTCAAAAAAGGTTCACGAAGTTAAAATAAGCGCAAGGCACAAAGTAATTCTTTCAACGAATAAAGGAATTATGGAAGCTGGGGCAGCCCAGAAGGAAGGAATTGGGGGAGAAATTCTCTTCACAATTAATAGCTAATATGTCAAAAATAGGTGGAAAACCAGTAACAATAAAAGAAGGGGTTAAAGTAGCAATTCATCAGGGGACGGTAAGAGTTGAAGGTCCAAAAGGGAGTCTTCAATTTGTTCTTCCAAAGGAGATTGCAGCTAAGTTAGTGGAAGGCAGAATTGAGGTCTCTCAAAGCAGAAAAACAGAAGACAGAAAAATAAGAGCACTATTTGGATTGACCCGTGCAATGATTGCAAATATGGTAGAGGGCGTTTCTTTAGGATTTGAAAAAAGACTTGAACTTTCCGGGGTTGGATATAGAGCACAAGTTCAAGGAAATGATTTAGTTATTTCCGTAGGATTTTCACATCCTGTAAAAATAGTTCCAGCGGAGGGAATAAAATTTGCAGTTGAGGAAAATAATATTATAGTCTCCGGAATTGATAAGACCTTAGTTGGGAATACTGCGGCAGTAATAAGAGCAATTAAACCACCAGAGCCGTATAAGGGAAAAGGAATAAAATATAAAGATGAAAGAATTAGAAGAAAGGTTGGAAAAGCAGCGAAGGCTCTAGGAGTTAAATAATATGAGCATGAATCAAGACAGAATCACTAGAAAATTGAGACGTGTAAGAAGGAAAATACAAGGCAGCAAAGACGCGCCAAGACTTTCTGTGTTTAGGTCAAGCAATCATATTTATGCACAGCTCATAGATGATGAAAAGAAGGAGACAATCTTGGCAGTTTCGGAAAAAAAGTTAGGGAAGATTGAGGGCAAAAAGCTTGATAGATCAAAAGAGTTAGGGCTTCTTTTGGCAAAAGAAGCACTTGGTAAGAAAATTAAAAAAGTTATTTTTGACAGGGGGAAATATGCATATAAAGGAAGAGTTAAAGCTTTGGCAGAAGGCGCAAGAGAGGGAGGTCTTAACTTCTAATGGCATACGGTAATTTTCAAAGAGAAGGTAGCACTGATGGATATGATGAAAAAATTATCCAGGTTAACAGGGTTTCCAAAAAAACTAAAGGTGGAAACAAAATAGGATTTTCTGTCCTGATGGTTGTAGGAGATAAAAAAGGCAAGGTAGGAGTTGGTCTTGGAAAAGCACCGGACGTAAGTTCTGCCATAAGAAAAGGCGCATCTATTGCAAGAAAACATTTAGTTGAAGTTCCTATTGTCAATACGACTATTCCCTTTAGGATAGACATAAAACTTGGGGCAGCTAAAATAATGCTAAAGCCAGCACCACGCGGAAGTGGTGTTATTGCAGGGGGAGCAGTAAGAAATGTTGTAACAGCAGCAGGTATTGAAAATATATCATCAAAAGTTTTGGGGACTAAAAATCAAGCTAGCAATGTGTACGCAGCAATAGAAGCTCTGAAGATACTTGGGCAGAGGTATGAAAGTAAAAAGAAATAACGCTTAAAGGGTGCTTTCAACATCCGGGAGAGGATTGTTTTATCATGGAATTAAATTCTTTATATAAGACTACAAATAAAAAAAAGAAGAGGCTTGGGCAAGGGCATGGCTCCGGTCGTGTTAAAACGTCCGGCCGAGGAACAAAAGGACAGAACGCAAGAAGTTCAAGGCCGCTTTCTTTTGAAGGAGGAGCTCTTACTCTTATAAAGCGTCTCCCATTTAGGCGGGGTAAGGGAAGAAATAAAGTTTTTAAGAACAAGCCACTTATTGTAAACGTAAAAGCGTTGGCCCTTCTTAAAAAAGACTCTATTGTTGATTTGGACGCTCTTGTTAAGAGTCATATTATTGATGAAAAAGATGCTAGAATGTATGGGGTCAAGGTTTTAGGGGATGGCGATTTAGCCGTTTCTCTTATTGTTAAAGTGCCAGTTTCCAAGGGAGCTAAAAAAAAGATAGAAAAAGCAGGCGGTCGCGTCGAACACGACTCAATTAAAAACACATGAATAATGTCTTAACACTTTTTAAAAATTCATTTAAAACTGAAAGTGTTAGACGAAAAATTCTCTTTACAATCGCAATATTTCTAATATTTAGAATATTTGCTCATATTCCAGTTGCAGGAGTTAACTTGGAAGCTTTAAAAAATCTTTTCTCCCAGAATCAATTCCTAGGGCTTCTGGACATTTTTTCAGGTGGGACTTTAGCCAACTTCTCTGTTATGGCACTGGGTCTTAATCCATACATCAATGCTTCAATAATCATGCAGCTTTTAACAATGGTTTTCCCTAAGCTTGAAGCGCTACAAAAAGAAGGAGAGTCAGGGAGAAGAAAAATGAATCAATACACAAGACTGATTACAGTTCCTCTAGCGATATTCCAGGCGATTGGAATGTACGCACTCTTGCGAAGCCAGGGGATAATTACTGTACTTGCTCCTCTGGATTTAATTGCTTTTATGTTAACTATGACGGCAGGCAGCATGCTGCTGGTTTGGCTTGGAGAATTAATAACGGAGAAAGGATTGGGAAATGGAATCTCCCTTTTAATTTTTGCAGGAATTGTAGGAAGACTTCCTGTCTCTCTAGGACAAACTTTGTCCACCTTGAATAGTTCAAATTTCTTAAACATTATCCTTTTTGCCGGAGTTGCACTCATAGTTATTGGTTCAATAGTCCTTATAAATGAAGCGACAAGACAAATAAGCGTATATTATGCAAAAAGGGTAAGGGGAAACAAGATGTATGGAGGTCAAACAACTCATCTGCCACTTAGACTTAACCAAGCTGGTGTAATTCCGATAATTTTTGCGGTTTCCTTAGTTCTTATGCCATCTCTTATTGCTAATTATCTAACAGCATCAAAAAACCCAGTGCTCTTTAACATAGCAACAACTTTAACTGTGTGGTTTAATCCGGATGGAATTTTTTATAACGCCCTGTACTTTATTTTGATTGTAGGTTTTACTTATTTTTACACCGCTGTGGTTTTTAACCCAAAGAAAATTGCGGAAGATATACAAAAATATGGAGGTTTTGTTCCGGGCATTAGACCGGGCGCCTCAACTTCACATTATTTAAATTATATCTTAACTCGTATAACTCTAGCAGGGGCCATATTTTTGGGTATCATTGCTATTTTTCCAACAGTCGCCAGAGCTTTTACAAATGTCCAAACGCTTCTTATTGGTGGAACTGGTATACTAATCGTTGTGTCTGTGGTGCTTGAGACTATAAAAGCACTTGAAGCGCAATTAGTAATGAAAAATTACGACTCTTTTACTAAATAATCCGCCAGCTGGCGGACAAGAATATGAAACTTATTTTAATAGGAATTCAGGGAGCAGGAAAGTCAACGCAGGGGAATTTACTCTCTGAAAAGTTGGGCATTCCCTATCTTTCAACAGGACACATTTTTAGAGAGCTTGCTAGAGAGAAAACGTCTCTTGGCCGCTACATAAAAGAAGTTATGAATGCAGGATATCTTATTTCGGATGAAAAAACTCTTCAGATAGTAACAGAGTATTTGCATCGACCAGAGTATGAAAACGGATATATTCTGGATGGTTTTCCTAGAACTATTGCTCAAGCAGAGGCATTTAAAAATGGAATAGACAAGGTAGTTTATCTAAAAGTTTCAGACAGGGAAGCTTTATGGAGGCTTTCCTATAGAGATGACAATAATAGACAGGATGAAACGCTTACCGCAATAAGAAAAAGAATAGAGCAATTTAATCTACTAACAAAGCCAGTCTTGGATTATTACAGGAAGATAGGGAAACTGGTGGAGGTTAACGGGGAGAGTTCAATTGAGGAAGTGTTCCAAAGTATTCTAGAAGGTATAGGAAAAGGTGGATAATAAAATTATTGGAATAACTGGAGCATTCGGAAGTGGCAAATCAACAGCAGCCGCGTTTTTTGAGCTTAGGGGATTTAAAAAAATTATTCTTTCTCGGTTTCTTGAAGATGAAGCAAGAAATAGAGGAATAAAAGAAATAACCAGAAAAGTCCTGCAGGATATTGGAAATGAGTGGAGAGAAAAATATGGAGTTTCAGTTCTTGCCGATAAGGTTCTTGCCAAGAGCTATTCTAAAAATTTTGACAAGGTTGTCGCAGATGGAATAAGAAATGTTGGCGAAATAGAAAAGCTTAGAAACTCCCACAGTTTTACACTTGTTGCAATTCTCTCAGACAGAAAAACTAGATTTGAAAGACTCGAAAAACTTAGAAGGCGAGAAAATTTAACTTGGGAATTGTTTGAAAAACTAGACATTAGAGATGCTGGGGATGGTGAAAGAGAAACTGGTCTTCAAGTTGACAAATGCATTTCAATGGCTGATTATGTGATTGAAAATAATGGAAGCAAAGAAGAATTTAATAAAAAACTTAAAGTTTTTTTAGAAACACATGGAAAATAAAAATTTTATTATAGCAATAGACGGTCCAGTTGGTTCGGGTAAAGGAACTCTGGCAGTAGCTTTGGCAAAAAAACTAAACGCACTATATGTTTATACAGGAGGTATGTACAGAGCTCTAGCTTTAAAGTGTCTTCGTGCAAATATCAACCTTGAAAATGAGGAAGCTGTTTTGCAGATTCTTAATAATACGAAAATAGAATTGGGGCCTACGGAATATACAACTAAAGTTATTCTTGATGAAGAAGATGTGTCATCGGAAATTTTTTCCCCCAAAGTAGGTAAGGTGGTGCCAATTGTAGCAGCTCATAAAAAAGTTAGAAAAGAGATGGTCCAAAGACAGAAAAAATTAATAAACCAAGGCAACATTGTAATTGAGGGCAGGGATATTTCGACTGATGTTTCTCCAGAGGCCGACATAAAGATTTATCTTACGGCAGATTTGGAAACAAGAGCAAAAAGAAGACAGGCACAGTATAAAAAAAGAGGCATAGATATGTCACTGGGGGAAATTATAAATGAGGTAGAGGAGAGGGATAGTAAAGATATGGAACGCACCGCGTCTCCGCTTACTGTGACTGAGGATGCTCTAGTAATCGATACAACAAATGATACCATCGAACAGACTGTTAATAAAGTAATGGAGAAGCTAAGAGAAAAAGGCATCTAATGGTAAATATAAAAACCGATGAAGAAATAGAAAAAATGCGAAAAGGCGGAAAAATTCTTGCAGAGGTCCTATCTGAAGTTTTAAAAAATGCACAGCCTGGAGTATCTGAGCTAGAACTTGATAAATTTGCGCAGGAGCTAATTATAAAAAAGGGAGCAGAGCCGGGATTTAAAAAAGTTCCTGGATACAAGCATGCAATTTGCGTTTCCACAAATGAGGTTGTTGTACATGGAATCCCAACAGATTATAAATTAAAAGAGGGAGATGTATTTGGAGTTGATTGTGGGGTTTATTATCAAGGATTTAATACAGATATGGCAGAAACGCTTCGCGTTTCAAATCAAAAATCAAAAATCAAAAATCAAAAATATGTAGAGGTTGATAAGTTTTTAGAGACGGGAAAGAGAGCACTTGAAGAAGGTATTAAACAGGCAAAGGCAGGAAGCCGTGTTGGGCATATTTCAAAAGCTATACAGGACACAGTTGTGGGAGCCGGGTATTCGGTTGTAGAAAGTCTTGTGGGGCACGGAGTTGGAAAAGATTTACATGAAGATCCTGAGGTTCCAGGCTTTTTAGCGGGTAATATTGAAGATACGCCACTTCTCAAAGTTGGAATGACGATTGCTGTTGAAGTTATTTATAGCATGGGGAAAAAAGACGTTGTGTATAAAGGGCACGACCAGTGGACAATTAAAACTGAAGACAATAGCCTTTCCGGGCTATATGAACGGACAATTGTCATAACAAAACAAGGACCGGTTGTTTTAACGAATTAGTTGCTCTTTGGAAGCTAGTTTGTTATAATACCTTAGAATACTACTAATACTACCAATAATTACCAATACTACCAATAATGGAAGTTTGAGCATTGGTAGTATTTGAGATTTGTAATATTGGTAGTATTTATTTTATGGTTCATCAAGGAAGTTTTGAAGTAGAGGGAGTTGTTAAAGAATCCTTACCCAACACTCTTTTTAGAGTAGAGCTTTCGGATGGAAACATTGTTCTTTGCCATCTGTCAGGAAAAATGAGAGTGAACTTTATAAAAATTTTGCCTGGAGACAAAGTAAGGATTGAAATGACTCCATATGATAAGACTAAAGGAAGGATTACATATAGAGAAACAGGAAGAGGTAGCTATGGTCCTCCTCCGCTTCCTCCTTCGCCGAAGGCCGAGGAAACCAAGAAAGGGTCATAAGCTACCGAAACTTAAGGATTAAGTCAAATAAAAATTATGATATTTAACACAATAATAAGAAGGAGCGACTGGTCATGAAAGTACATGCAAGCATAAAACAAAGATGTGCAAAGTGTAAAATAATTCGCAGGAAGGGTATTTTGCGTGTCGTGTGTGAAATAGCACGCCACAACCAAAGACAAGGATGAAAAGAATTCAAAATTCAAAATTCAAAATTCAAAATTTAACTTGTCCGCAGCGACTGGAAGGAGTCGAAGGATGAGGTTTTCAGGAATAAATATACCAGACGAAAAAAGAGTTGACATATCTCTTGCCTATCTTTATGGGGTTGGCAGAAGCAGTGCGGTTGGAATTTTAAAAAAGGCAGATGTTGACAGGGCAAAAAGAGTAAAGGATTTGTCTGAAGACGAACAAAAAAGAATTCAAAAAGTATTGGATGAGCGCAAAATTGGTGGAGATTTAAGAGCTGAAATTTTAAATAATATTAGAAGGCTTAAGGAAATAAGCTCTTATCGGGGCACAAGGCATAGTAAAAACTTGCCGGTTAGAGGACAGCGAACCAGAAGTAATGCAAGAACAAAAAGAGGAAAAAGAGTAACAATTGGAGCAATTAAAAAAGAAGTCGCAGCAAAGATGGGCATAACAACTGAGTAAAATAATCCCTAAAGGACACTTTCAATATATGGTAGACAAAAAACAAACAGAAAAAAAAGTTTTAGGCAAGAAAAGGAAGGAAGTAAAAGTTGGGGCAAGTGGAAAAGTTTATATAACAGCAACCTTTAACAATACCTTAGTAACTATAACAAATAGTGCTGGCGATGTTGTTTCATGGAGTTCATCTGGTGCCGCAGGTTTTAAAGGAACAAGAAAGTCAACTCCTTTTGCTGCAACAACAGCAATGGAGAATGCTGCAAGAGCGGCAATTGAAAAAGGAATAAAAACAGTGGAAGTCTACGTGAAAGGTCCAGGGCCGGGGCGTGAAGCATCTCTTAGAGGAATTAGGAGCGCGGGTCTTTCTATCTCTATGATTTCAGATTTAACGCCAATTCCTCACAACGGACCAAGATCTAAGAAAAGAAGGAGAGTATGATAAAAATCTCAAATCCCAAATCTCAAATCTCAAATAAATACCAATTAGATCAAATTGGAAATTGGAAATTGGAAATTGGAAATTTCATTTTTTGGAGGGAAAAAAATGGCTAGGTATAGAGGACCAAAGCACAGACTGGCAAGAAGAGAAGGAGAAAATATACTTGATAAAACCTCAGCGTCGCTTCAGAGACGTCTTGCTGTTCCCCCAGGTGTACATGGTAGGAAAGGAAAAAGGAGACTCTCTGAATATGGAACGCAACTTAGAGAAAAGCAGAAAGCCAAAGCAATTTATGGAGTTTTAGAAAAGCAGCTTAGGCGTTTGGTAAATGAAGTTGCGGCAAGAAAAGGAGATACGGGCGAGCTTCTTTTGAGCATGCTTGAAACGCGACTTGATAACATTACTTATAGGCTTGGATTTGCAAAGACAAGATATATGGCGCGTCAGCTTGTTTCTCACGGACATGTTTATGTTAACGGAAAAAAACTTTCTATTCCTTCCTATTCTGTCAGAAAAGATGATGTTATTAGCCTTTCTCCGAAATTAAAATCAAAGTTTGATGAAATTTCAGCAATTCCAAATGAAAAGGACTTAATTGTACTCCCATTCTTATCACGAAAAAAAGACGAGGGAGTACTTACACGCCTGCCAAAAAGAGAAGATATTGAGGTTCCGTTTAACCTTCAGCTAATTATTGAATATTATTCTAGGTAGTAGTATAATAGAAATTTGTATGTTAGAGCCTATACTCAACGTAAAAGAAATAAAAGCAGACGAAACCTACGGGGAGTTCGTCATAGAACCCTTGGAGCCGGGATATGGTCATACATTGGGAAACGCACTTAGGCGTGTTCTTCTCACATCCATCCCAGGAGCGGCTGTAACTTCTGTTAAAATCTCAGGAGTTAAGCATAAATTCTCAACCGTCCCAGGACTAAAGGAAAACATAGTTGATCTTCTGTTAAATATAAAAGGTCTAAATATTCGCCTTGTTGGTTCAAAGACTTCTAGCAAGCTCTCACTCTCTTCCAAGGGAAATAAAAAGATTACAGCCGGAGACTTAGAAATATCTGAGGATATTGAAGTTATAAACAAAGATCACTACCTAGGCTCATTAGGAGATTCAAAGTCAAAGCTTGACATGGAGCTAACCGTTGAAAAAGGAATGGGATACTCTTTAGCAGAAGAAAGAAGATTAGCCTCTGTTGGCGTTATTTCAACAGATGCAATATTCACACCGGTCAGAAGGGTTAACTACGAAGTGTCAGCAACAAGAGTTGGCCGCCAGACAAATTTAGACAAGCTGACCCTTTCCATTTGGACCAGCGGAGCAATTTCACCAAGAGAAGCATTAGACGAAGCAGGTAGAATCCTTGCTTCGTATTTTTCTCAAATTTACAATCCAAAAGCAGTTGAAGCATCGGAAATAGCAAAGAGTTCCTTATCTGACGGGGTACTAAAGCTTACAGTGGATGAGTTAGATTTGCCAACAAGAATTTACAACAGTTTAAGAAACGGCGGAATAGAGACAATTGGTCAAATTTTGGAAACATCTAGAAAAGAACTTATTTCCATGAGAAATATGGGAAGTAAGTCAATAGGAATAATTGAAGAAAAACTTAGGGAAAAAGGCGTAGAACTCAATAGTTGACGGTAGAAGGTCGAATATCAACCCTCAAAGTACTACATTCTATTTTCTATCCTCTACCGTCTTTTATTTTGTTTATTTTTATGAGAAAGAATGTATTTGGCAGAAAATTTAAAAGAGACGTAAATCAAAGACAGGCTCTACTAAAAAGCCTAATGTCGTCTCTTGTTATGCACGGGAAAATAAAGACGACTGAGGCAAAGTCAAAAGCAATAAAAGGTGAAGTAGATAAATTGGTCACAAGGGCAAGAAAAGACGTTAAGCTTGCAAGAAAACTCTTGGAGCCTCATCTTAGCGCAGAAGCTGTGAATAAATTTCTTCTTCAAGTTGCCCCAGTTTTTAAAGATAGAAACAGCGGGTTTACAAAAACAGTAAGGCTAGGACAAAGACTTAAAGATAATGCATCTTTGGTTCTTATGACATGGACGGACGAAGTACAACTCAAAACTAATAACTCAAAACTTAAAACTGAAGAGAAAAAAATATCGAAAAAAACACCGGTGAAAAAAGCGGCAAAAAAGACCAAAGTGGCAACGCCTGCAAGAAAACCAAGGAGCAGGAAATAGTCTCAAAGAGGAAAGTCATTATGAAACAAACTCAATCAACAAAACTGGTAGACATAAAAAGACAGTGGCATCTGGTTGATCTTAAAGAAAAAACTTTAGGAAGAATATCAACAGATATTGCCAAGCTTTTAATGGGAAAAGGAAAGCCTTACTTTGTAAGAAATTTGGACTGCGGTGATTATGTTGTTATTATTAATGCCAGGCAAGTTAAAGTAACAGGAAAGAAAGAAACTGACAAGATATATCATAGGCACTCAGGATATCCAGGTGGAAAAAAAGAGGAAACTTTGGGAAAGCTAAGGAAAAGACGTCCGGAAGATATTATAATTCATGCAGTTAAGGGAATGCTGCCGCAAAACAAATTAAGAGACAGAATGCTTAAGCGAATGTTTGTTTTTGTTGGGCAGGAACATAAATACAATGATAAGTTTAAAACTCAAAGCTCAAATATTAAAAGTGAAGAGGAAGGCTCTGTGAAGGTAGGAAGCTAATATGGCAGAAGAAAAACTTGAAAAAATAAATTCAAAAGATTTCGTTTACGCAGTTGGAAGAAGAAAAGCCGCAGTTGCAAGAGTCAGACTGTATAAGACTGTTAAGGCAGGACTTTTGTGGGGAGAAGAAAAAATAGAAAAAGGAAAAATTCTTGTTAATGAAAAACCGGTTGGAAACTATTTTAGCGGTGGCATAATGGAGTCTTTTTATAAAGAACCATTTCTGGCAACAAACACTCTGGATAAATATGCAGTCACTATTAGAGTTATGGGCGGAGGACTTAAAGGGCAACTGGACGCGGCGATGCTGGGAATTTCTCGAGCACTTTCTGAAATTGACAAAGAAAAATTTAGACCAATTTTAAAGAAAAAAGGACTTTTAACTAGAGACGCAAGGGTTAGAGAAAGAAGAAAAGTTGGAACCGGCGGAAAAGCTAGAAGAAAAAAGCAGTCTCCAAAACGATAAAATTTTCGTCACCTAATTCTTTGCTGGACTTATCACATTTTTGATAGTTAGATATAATTATAAAGTGTGCTTAATTTATAAATTTATTGGCCTTTGATTATCTTTTAACCTTTTGCCGCGTGTACCCAGTATATTCCTTCTTTTTAAAAACCATTGTTGACCCGCCAATTTCTCTATAAGCTTTAGAGCTGTATTCTTTCTCAACTTTTCTTTTTCTAAGATTTATCAATTCAAAGCACGTAGGATGTTCTGCTAGGAGTTTGCCGACCAGAGCTATAGTTGTTCTGCCCACTTTTAAATTATGTTCTATTTCTTCAGTTGCCATTCCTTTCAATATCCATTCCGCTACTTGAATTCGTCGACCAAGTCGTATTTTTTCATCTGTTGTTAAAAGTCCATTTATAATGTGATCAACTTCTTCTCCGTCTTTTGCCGCAAGGAATGCATCTCTTAGCCTATTAAGCGCTTCAAAAATACTCTCTTTGTCTAAAAAACTGTATCTTCTCATCTTATTTACGATGTTCTAGAATATCGTATGTCATTGAGTGAGAGGTGTCAAGGCGTGGAAATTTGGAATAATTGGAATGTTTTTAATGGAAATATTTTTAGAGGCAAAAGGTAATATTGGTGAGGTCCGGAGACAAAAACAATCCCCAAAGAGGTAATCCCCTATCTTCCTAAATTTCTATTTGTTATTGAAAAATCTCTAATTGATAAATCTATAGACCTGTCATCTAGTGCTGGGAATGGTTTTGGAATTGCATATACCATTGTATGTCTTCCATTCACATCTCCTATTCCGGATAAATAAAACTTA
>JACPDD010000021.1 GCA_016184205.1 Candidatus Levyibacteriota bacterium
ATGAATTATGGACAATGCAGCTGTGCAGTTGGCACAGGATACAAAACCTGCTGCAATGGCACAACCTTGGCAAATGCCCGCAATTATCAAGTTGACCCTTATGACCCAGATGAAGCAGACTGCGGTAACGCAACCACAGTATTTTGCGGTTTTGGAGACTATCCTCCATGCGGACAGGACGCATGCGGTTACGCAACAACTCCTACTCCAACCCCAAGCGGGACTCCTACTCCAACTCCTACGCAAACCCCTACTCCCACAGGCCCAACTTGTACTCAAGGCTGGAATTGCGTGAGCGGGGCAAGAGCATGCTTTACCAATTCAAACTGCTCCCAAGGACTTTGCATAGATTGCCCCCAAGGTTCAACTTGTACTAATGGGGCTTGCATTAGAAACGTAGAATGCGTTGATGGGGAAACACGAAATATATGCACTTCTAATTCGTGCTGATTTTTAAGTTGCGGAGAGTGACTGTAGTGCTAAACGGGACGGAGGTTTTATTCTCAACAAAATTTCCTGCCCTTGCCCCGGCAAGAGTAAAGTTTATGCCAATAGTAGGCGGCTGAACAATGCTTTCTTGGCTACAGGTAAAAAAACAAGAAGAAGCGGTAACTGTATTTGTGTCAATAAGGGATGCGCTATTTGAAGAAATATCTCCTAGGTTGCAAGAAAAGACTACATTTTGTCCATTATCCGACATAATTTTTATATTTGCGTATTGAACAGGAGTTGGAGTAGGGGAAACAGGGAGTTGGGTACAATCCGTAATATAATTTATTCCATCTGTACTTACTCCGTAAAAATTTCTTGAGAATTCAATTGTCTTTGAAACCTGCAGCAGGGCATAATTTCCATTCTGTCTAACATTCTCTAAGGAATTTGTTTTATTTGTTCCGGTAAGTGTGGAGATTAAAATTGCCCCAATAATCCCACCAACAACAGTCACAATCATAATTACAGAAAGAAGCTCAACCAAAGTGAACCCCTCTTCGCGTTTGACGCGAGAATTTCCAATTTCCAATTTCCAATTTCCAATTCTTAAGATATTTGAGATTTGAGACTTGAGATTTGAGATTTTAATCATGGTGTTGGAACTGCGTTATTATTTCCAAAACAAGAGATAAGCGAAGCGTGATGACAAAAAGCATTGGCAGTGTCCGTGCATTTTGCGTCAGACCATGCTACTTTTACTGTTACTCTTGAAATTCCCGAGCAGGAAGGGGAATTGTGCTCTATATCAATCTCCCGGACATAAATCCCAACATTGTGCCCGCAGCCGTTTATCCCTTAGTAGGTACTTGAAAGATTAGTAAATGATGTCCAGCTGGAGTTTCTTATTTGCCTTACAATTTCCATGCCTTCTTGGGCATAGTGGTTTGCCTGATTTTGATTTTTTGTAAGCTGCGCATTGGAGAGTGAAGAAATAACTGCAATTACAATTGCGGATATAATTGCAACTGCAACCGCCAAGCCTATTAGCGCTTCTATTAATGTTTGACCCTTTTGACTATTCATTTTATTTTACAGTTCCAACCGAATCAACACTTATGGTTCTTGAATTTCCATAGCCCACGAGAATAACCGATCCTGAGCCCGTGACCCCACCTGAGATTACAGGAAAGAAAAATGACCTTGATGTTGTACCGTTTGAAGAAACAGTAATATTTTGCGGAAAAGTTACTTTTTTGACTTGGTATAAATTCCCCGTACAAATGGCGTGAAGCTCATACCCGTCACTGGATGCAAGTATTGAAACTCTATATCCCTCAAGAGTCTCACTTGCGCACTCCGGAGGTTTAGCTTGGGAAAAGGAACGTGACTTTGCAAGATTTAAAGTTGTCACAAGGTCTAAGGCTGCAGTCTGAAGCGATTGATTCCTGCTGTAATTTACAAAAGCTGCAATTCCTAATGTTGTCAGAATAGACAGAATTGAAATGACAACAGAAATCTCAATGAAGGTGAAGCCCCACTCGCGTTTGACGCGAGAATTTTCAATTTTCAATTTCCAATTTCCAATTCTTGAGAGGTTTGACATTTTTCTATGGGTTGATGTAGGTTGATGTTAGGCAATCGGGACTTTTTATGGAATTTTGGCAATTAGGCAGGATTTGCGGATAGCTCCCTTGATCTGACCTATACAGCTCAAGCGCGGATTGGATTTGTCTAAGGTCGGATTTTCTCTGAGCATCCCTTGCGCGCTGCCTTACGCCAATGAAATTTGCCATAAGAAGTGTTGTTAAAACTCCTATGATTGCTATAACAATAAGAAGCTCAACCAAGGTAAATCCCTTCTCGCGCTTGACGCGAGAATTTCCAATTTCCAATTTCTCCTCCAAAGGTGGATCCGCCTCTGGCGGACAATTTCCAATTAATTTTTCTTTGAGATTTGAGATTTTAATCATGGGCTTACATTGGGACTTGATACGCCAAAATTACAAGTTTCTCCACACGCAGTAGCCGAAATCCCATTGGAGCTAAGACTATTGCAGGCATCTCCCTTGTTGCATGCTGAAATATCAGTATCTCTATCTAAGCTAGCATAAAGCCAGTATGACTGTCCATTGCTTGAGGCAAAATATACATACGCCTTTTGGCCTGAAGGATCTTTTGGCATAACATCAATGTAAGGTTGCCATGAAGTCCCCCAGGCAACAGCATTTCCATCCAAACCCTCTATTCTATAGTCTGTCGTGTCAAAGTGGGGAGGGTATTTCCCGTTATCATCATAGTAAATCTCCAAAGTTTTTTGAAGCTGAGAAAGGTCGGATTTTCTTCTTGCATCGCTAGCTTTTTGAAATTGAGCAGTAGGATTCAAAACAGCAATAGCTCCAATTGAAAGGACAGATAAAATTCCAATTACAAGAATCAGCTCGATAAGAGTAAAGCCCTTTTTCATAAACATTACTTATTCGCAGTGGGATGGAAAATATTTCCCCTACACTAATAATATTACATCTTGAAGGAGTATCTGTGCAATCAGTCCGAAGCTTAGGACGCTGTTTATGGCGATACAAAGTTTGAAAATAATGAAACCTCTTGAGGGCAAGGATTTAAGGTATCCACCTCGTACACATAGGCATTTTGAGGGTAATTTGGATCTTGCGGGACTTTTGGCATATAAACAGTTGAGTCCTCCTTCCATGTCTGCCCAAATGGGATGCTAGAGGGATAACAACTGTGGTCATTGTAATAAATATCTAAAGCACTTCTAATTTGAGCAATATCATGTTTTCTTAGTGCATCGTTGGCTTTTCGAAGCTGTGCAGCAGGATCAAGAATAATAAAAAGTAAGGTTGAGAGAATTGCGATGACGGCAAGAACTATTACAAGTTCTACAAGGGTAAACCCAGCACCACTTAAGCCTATTCTTTTTTTCAGTTCTCGAATCGCATTGCCATTATACTTTAGTCTTTTCTCTCTTATTCTAGCCAAATTTTCCCCTACAAAAGCTTCATAATATAGGAGTTTCCAAGGTTTGTAGCGCTTGGTGGATTTCACTTTTCCATCATTATGTTCTTTGAAACGTTCTTTCAGTTTATTAGATGAGCCTATACATAATTGATTATTCATTTTACTTTTAATAACGTAGACGTAATGCATAAAAGTGGTGCTGGGTAAACCCTTCTTTTGTTTTGGATAGAAAAGTCAAAAAATTTTGAGCCCTAAAAGGTTTAGGAAAAATTCTGAATAAAAAAGACTTAGGATTGTACCCGTTACTAAGAAGGGACCAAAGGGAATTGTGCTTCCTCGAAGCTTCTTTTTTTTCCATAAAATAAGTATGATTGACACTATTGCACCTGTCAAGAAAGCTAAGTATAAACCTATTACAATATTTGGAAAGCCAAGGATAAGTCCCATTAAAAATGAGTATTTTACATCTCCCCAGCCCATACCTTTCCCAGAAGTTACAGTAAGAAGAACCAAGAAAAACAAAAAAGCACCTAATGCAGAAAACAAGTAGGAAAGAATACCAGAGCTTCCTACTGCAAGATAGAAAACGGAAAGGATAATTGTCGGAAAAACAATTTTGTCAGGGATTACCCCATATTTTAAATCAATAAAGAAAACAACAATAAGAGAAGAAACAATAAAAAAATAATAAATAATAAATGATAGGTGATAAATATCAAACGCTGGCTTGAAAAAACTAAATACTAAGACAAATAATACTCCCGTAATTAGTTCAACGAGAGGATAGTAGGGTGAAATTTTACCCTTACAATGCCTACACTTTCCACCGAGAGTAAGGTACGACAAAACAGGAATCAAATCAAAAAAATCAAGTTTTCTTTTACAATTGTCACAGTATGATCTGTTTTTAATAAAATTCTCATCTTTTGGGATTCTATCAATTAAAACATTCAGGAAAGATCCAACACAGAGTCCTACTATGAAGATTAAAAAAGATATCAGATTTGAGTTATAAGTTATTAGTTATTATTGAGCACACCAGTAACAGTTATTGTTGCCGCCCGTGGACTTGCAGTTTGCGCCAGTTGAACCATCTTGGGCGTATACCGTAGTTGGGTCGGTTTGCTGGGATTTAGATACAGGCATAAAGCATACTGTCGTATCATTTTGAGAGGAAGTCTGTGGACTAGGTTCGGTTATAAAAATTTTGTCAAGGCCATTAAAAGTGGTAAACCCCTGTTTTATTTCGCCCTCATTAAGTAGAGTAGTCAAGCAATTCCCTAAAGTAGAAAGAGCTATTGCGGATAAGTCACTTGTTCCATAGCAACCTGCACCTCCGTCTGCAACGCTATCCCAAGGCATTGCATTGTGGGTTGTAAAATATCTTATGTTTGCATTGAGGAATTCGACTGAGGCATTTTTAAGATTGGAGTCCTGAGCTTTATTTAACTGCTCAAAAGGATTAATCGTTGCAACCAGAGCTGATGCCAAAATTCCTAAGATACCGATGACTACTAAAAGTTCAATAAGGGTGAAACCAGCGGCGTGCCTAAAATTTGCAGGCAGGTTTTTCATCTATAGTACTAGTGAAACACATCCTAAAACCGCTTGTCAAGTCCCATAAGCTAGTAACTAGCGTATAGCGAATAGAAAATAGTATCTAGCTAGCAAGGGGTGGCCCGAGTCGGGGAACGCTACTGAATTGAGGAAATAAGATTATATATTGGCGTAATTACAGACGCTATAAGAAGAGCAACTCCAACACCCAAAACTATCATAATGATTGGTTCCATTGCGGTAGTCAATGTCTTAACCTGCTGGTCAACTTCACTTTCAAAGTACTCAGACGCCTTAAGAAGCGAATCGTCAAGTTTTCCTGTCTGTTCGCCAATCCTTACAAGCTGAACAAGAAGTGGCGGGAAAAGAGGGGAGTAAGACATGGCATCCCCAATTGTCACGCCCTTTTCAACTTTTTTAGAAACGTCAATTATCGCATTTTTATAATGAATATTTCCGGAGGTACTTGCGGTCTGCAAAAGCGCATCAACAACTAAGGTTCCCGTTCCCACCAAAAGTCCGAATGTCCTTGCAAACTCAGCAAGTATTGTTTGTATTATGAGTTTTCCAAAAACAGGGAATTTTAAAACCGTATCATCAATGATTAATCTGCCGGAGGGAGACTTTGCAAATCGCCGGTAAAGTACGCTAGCAAGAACTATAAAGCCAATAACTAGTGGCCAGAAGACTATTATAAATTTAGACATCCCTATAATAATTTGGGTAGGCAAGGGGAGAGGTATGTTAAGGTTTTCATAAAGTATAGAAAGCTGAGGAATTACAAATATCATCATAATGACAACAACTGCAATCATAAGAGTGACAACAATAACAGGATACATAAGCGCACCTTTTATAGAACTTCTAAGCTTTGCTTGTTTTTCAAGGTTATCAGCAAGGCGAAGTAAGGCCTTGTCTAAAAGTCCCGATTCTTCAGCAGTTTTTATAATAGATGCGTAAATAGGAGAGAACATGTCAGGATGTTTTGCAATGGCACTTGAAAATGAAGAACCGCCCTCAATATCCGTTATAACTGCGTCTAAAACTTCGAGCATATAAATACCCCGCATTTGCTGTTTTAATATTTCAAGGGCGCGAATAAGCGTTAATCCTGAAGTAAGCATTGAGCTTAGCTGTCTTGTAAAAAAGACAAGGTCTTCTGTCCTTGACCGTTTAAGCAGCGGTATGGCTTCTAAAAGTTTGCTTTTTTCTTTTTTGGTTATTGTTATTGGAAGAAGTTCGCGGGTACGAAGGTATACAGCCGCTTCATTTATATCCTTTGCCTCAACAAGGCCAGTGACCGGTTTTCCATCCTTTCCAATTGCTTTATAAGAAAGCCTCATACGGTTACGACCAATCTTTGCAGCTCCTCCTTATGAATTGCATAGCTTTGTGCCATATCAAGGCTTATGCTACCTGAAAGAACTAGCTGGGAGAGTGACGCCTCAAGCGTTATCATTCCCACCTCTGCTGAAGTTTGAATAATTGAGTCTATAAGATGAGTTTTGCCCTCTCTTATATTTGATGCAATCGCCGCAGTCCCTAGTAGAATCTCAACAGCAGGGACCCTTCCGCCGTTAATTTTTGGCAAAAGCCTCTGCGATATGACTCCTTTAAGAGTTGAGCTAAGCTGTGCCCTAATTTGCGGTTGTTGATATGCCGCGAAAGAGTCTATAATTCTGTCAATTGTCTGAGAAGCAGAATTAGTATGCAAAGTTGAGAAAACTAAATGTCCTGTTTCTGCTACTGTAATTGCAGATGATATAGTTTCTGGATCTCTCATTTCTCCAACCAGTACTACATCCGGGTCTTCGCGCAGTGCGGATTTAAGAGCAAGGGTCCATGAATGGGTATCTCCTCCCATTTCTCGCTGAGAGATTATGCTTTTTCCATTTGGATAAACGTATTCAATGGGATCTTCAATTGTTAATATATGAGACGCACGAGTAAGATTGATCTCATTTATAATCGCTGCAAGAGTTGTTGATTTTCCGTGACCGGTTGGGCCTGTTACCAAAACAAATCCTTGCCTAAGCTGGGCAAAACTGTGAACTATCTTAGGCAAACCCAAATCCTCTATAGTTTTAATGGTAGGAGGTAAAAATCTAAGAGCTGCGCTAGGAAGATTTCTTTGATAGTAAGCATTTACCCTAAACCTTCCTTTGTCTCCATAAGCCCCGCCTCCATATCCAAAAGAAAAGTCTAATTCTTTGTTTGCAATAAGCAGTTCTTTCTGAGCTGGGGAGAGCAAAGAGAAAATCATTTGCTCTGCCAGCTCCCTTGTTAAAGTCGGATAATTGGGGACTAGGACTAAAGACCCATCTACGCGCACAGCGGGAGGGATGCCCGGCAAAATGTGCAGATCCGATGCGTTATTTTGAACTGTAAATTGCAATAACTGCTGTATATCCATATCTATAAATATCTAATATCTAAAAACTAATATCTAAAGGCATACTACTCTTGTGCGACTCTTAGAACTTCCTCGGGCGTTGTTATTCCCGCAAGAACTTTTAAAAACCCGTCCTGCATCATTGTTATCATTCCCTCAGAAACTGCTTCTTCTTGTATAGCTTGGCTGTCTTGCCTTTCTAGAACCAGACTTGCCACTTTTGAAGTGACTGGTAAAACTTCAAAAATTCCAATTCTTCCTAAGTATCCAGAGTCGCCGCACTGTTCGCAGCCCTTACCTTTATAAAATTGTATATTTGTTGCATTTGCTGGGAAAAGATTTCCTAAGACTTTTTTTGCTTCATCTATAATCGCAGCAGGCGGAACATAAGCAACTTTACATTGTGGACAAATAGTTCTAACAATTCTCTGCCCAACAATTGCGTTCATAGTGGAAGACAGCAAGAAATTTTCAGCTCCAAGATCTATAAGGCGGGGGAGCGCGCCAGCGGCATCTGAAGTATGCAAAGTTGAGAAGACCAAATGTCCGGTTAGCGCTGCCTGAATAGCTAAGTCTGTTGTTTCCTGATCTCTTATTTCGCCAACAAGAATTATATTTGGGTCTTGTCTTAGAAATGCTCTTAGCCCTGTTGCAAAAGTTAGGCCAACGCCAGGATTTATTTGGACCTGATTTATTCCTGCTATTTGGTATTCAACCGGGTCTTCAAGTGTCATAATATTAACTCTAGTTGTGTTAAGCTTTGCCAAAACCGCATATAAAGTTGTAGTTTTCCCGCTTCCAGTAGGACCGCAAACAATAATTATTCCATGCGGCCTAAGCATTGCTGTTTCAAGATTTTTTAGAGCCGGGCCATTAAGGCCAAGGTCTTCAAGCGTTGGTATACCGCCGGATTTTCTAAGAAGTCTTAGGACTATTTTCTCACCATAAACACTTGGAATAACAGATACGCGAAGATCTACTTCGTTATTTTCAACTTTAAAGTTAAAACGCCCATCCTGGGGGCTTCTATGTTCGTCTATTTTCATATCTGCCAGAATTTTTATTCTGGATATTACGGCTTCCTGAACGTTTCTGGGAAGGCTTAACTTGTCATATAAAATTCCGTCAATTCTGTACCTGACTCTAATTCTGTCTTCCTGCGGTTCTATGTGCACATCTGAAGCCCTGCTTGTTACCGCATACTCCAGAATTGTAGCTACAATTTTGGCAATTGGAGCCTCCTTAATAATTTGGGCAATTTGGGCACTATCTATAGTGCGTGTTCTATTGAAGTCTTCGGTTTCTTTTAGAGCTTTTCCAACCTCACCAACTAGTTCCTGTCTGTATTGCCTGTCTATTGCCCTTTTAACTTCCTTAGGAAGCGCGGCAAAAGATTTAATTGCAAGTCCAGTTTTTTGACGCACAAATTCAACAGCATCCAAATCCACTGGATTTGCCATTGCAATTGAGAGCGTTTTAGTCTGCTCATCATAGAAAAAGGGGATAAGGGAAAATCGCTCTGCTACCGCTCGCGGAACAAAGCTTAAAGCCTGGGGAGAAAAAGAAGCGGCATCTAAAGAAACAAAGGGAACTCCTAAGAGTTTTGCCTTTGCTTCCACAATGCTCTCACCGGGAACAATATTCAACTGTGAAATAACCTGCTCTTCGGGGACGGACTGACTTGCGCTCTTGACTTTAATTTCGTTATACTGCTCTTGCGTTATGACTCGCTGGGATAGCAATACATCGGCTAAAGTCTGAACATTTATTGGTTGGACAGCGTCTGTGGGCATTGCATTTATCATAGCCCAATATTTGTGTTTTTGTCAAAATTCTTTAGAATTTTGAAGGAGGAGAAGTTTGCCGGAAGTTGAAATCCGAGTTAGCGAGGATGAAAACGCAAGGCAATACTTTGACGAGTCAACATATGCAAAGCATAATTATTGTTACAAGAAGTAGTGAAATTGCGCTTTATAATGTCAGGAGTATTTGCGATAAAAATAAAATTGCATCTATAGATAGGAGCACAAACACTTTTGAGAAAGCTGTGGGAATAGAAGATGTTAGAAACATTCAAAAAAAACTCTATCTTAAGCCGATAAAAAGCAAAGATAAGGCAGTTATTATAAATGCTCCCAATGGATTTACAATTGAAGCTCAAAGCGCTCTTCTTAAGATTCTTGAAGAACCCCCACAAAACACTTTTATTATTCTTATTGTAGAAAATAAAAATTCACTTCTTGAAACAGTCTTGTCGCGCTGCAGTATTATTGAAATAAAAGATAAGCTCAACTTTAGTGAAGATGAATTATCTGAACTTTTAGAAACGCTCAAAAACCTTGATTCCATGGGAATAGGCGACAAGTTAAAGCTTGCCCAAGACTTTGGCACTAATAAGGAAGAAGCGCTAATCTTCCTTGAGAAGCTGATATTTCTTGCTCGGGACAAATTAATTAAGAGCCCAGGCGATAAGAAAGCTCTTTGGAATTTGAAGGAGTTTCAGGAAGCTTATGCCATAACCAAAACAACAAATGCCACGGCGCGTCTTTCCCTGGAAAATCTATTTCTAGCTTTATAATGATATCAAAAGTTCAAATTTCAAAGCCTAACTTACTCCACAATTTCAAACTTTTTAGGACATTCATAAATCCGCGGACGAAAATTTTATCCGTTGTAAAAGCAAACGCTTATGGACACGGACTTAAGCAAGTTGTCTCTGTGCTAGATTCGAAAACGGATTATTTCGGCGTTGACGATACTGCCGAGCTAAGAACTTTACGAAAACTTTCGAAAAAACCTACTCTTGTAATGGGGTATGTTTCAAAAGAGGAACTTGAGGAAGCAGTAATGCTCAACAGCACTCTTGTTATTTATGATATTGAACGAGTATTGATGCTTTCTAAAATTGCCGGAAAACTGAATAAAACTCCAAAGATTCATATAAAAATTGATGCTTCTTTGGGAAGACAGGGGATTTTGATTTCTGAGCTTGAAGATTTTGTTGGGAAATTAAAAAAAATCAAAGATGTAAAAGTGGAAGGAGTATATGCGCATTTTGCGAATATTGAAGATACAAAAGATTTTACGCATGCTAAGAAACAGATTGATGAATACAAAAAAGCCCTAATGATATTTAAATCAAGCGGTTTTGGTAACCTACAAACACATATATCTTCAACGGCAGCAAGTCTTGTTTATGAGAAAGACAGGGGAATAAACAGTATTGTAAGGATTGGGATTGGACTTTATGGCCTCTGGCCGTCAAAGGAAACAAAAGAAGTTTTTGACAGAGCGGACACTTCTACCAAAGACGGACCAGTCTCTGGCTGGGAACTGCGGCCTGTTATGCGTTGGATAACGCGCGTTGCGCAAGTAAAAACTGTTCCTGCAAATTTTACCATAGGATATGGACTGACTTACAAAACTAGAAAGCCAACAAAAATTGCAATTATTCCACAAGGGTACAGCGACGGATATGATAGGGGACTTTCCAACTGTGGTGATGTATTGATACATGGATACAGGTGTAAAGTTTTAGGAAGAGTTGCAATGAATATGTTTGCTGTTGATGTATCGAACACTGGCGATGTTAGTACCGAGGATGAAGTCGTACTACTTGGCGAACAAAAAAACAAGAGGATTTCTGCTGAAGAAATTGCAGAAAAAATTGGAACAATAAACTATGAGGTCGTCGCCCGCATTTCCCCCCTAATCCCCAGAGTTCTTGTGTGAATTACTCCCACTTAAAGGTGCGGGTGGCAAGGGCGTACATTACAACTCCCCAAAGCATAAAGCCAACAACATAGGGAATTGTGTCTGAAAAATTTCCGCCTTCTGTTGTAATTTTCCTTATTGCCTGATTAAAGTAGGCAAGCGGCAGGTTATTGGCAACCGGCTGAATCCATGTTGGCAGACTTTCGGTTGGAAAGAAAACGCCGGAGAGAAGCATTTGAGGCAAGGAAACTACATTAACCAACGGTGGCGCAGAATTTTCATCATTGGCAAGACCCGAAAGGAAAAATCCAAAACCTAGGAAAGAAATAAGCCCCAAGACCGATAGAACCATAATTTCCAAAAATGTAACCCATCCATGAGGAAGATAGAAATTAAACACAAGCACTCCAAACCCTACAATAATAGTAGTTTGCAAGAGCGCCATTATGAGCTTGCTTGTTCCTTGAGACAGAAGTATTGTTATTGGTCTTGTGGGCGTTGCAAAAAGCCTTTTTAAAACAAGTAGCCGTCTTAATGCTATAAATCCAAAAACAGTAGTAAAAAGCGCAATTGATAAAAGTGAAAATCCAACTTGTCCGGGTAGAATAAAATCAATGTAGCGAGACTGGCGCCCGGTAACTTCATAGCTTGAAAATGAAATTGGATTATTGGTAACTCCTGTTGCGCGCAAATTGCCTTGATCAACTATTCCTTTTACTAAGCTTGCAACTGCACCAGATGTTGTGGGGTTTGCATTTGAGGTATAGACAGTTACTTGATATCCGCCAAAAAGGCTTGGGTCAACTTTCAATACTGCGTCTAACTTTCCACGCTTTAGTTCGCCATTTAACTCTTCAAGTGAAGCAGTAGTGGTTTTAACTGCAGAGATTTTTTTAACTGTAGCAACAATTGGATTTATCTCATCTTTCCCCTCGATTAATCCAATCTTAAAGCTTTGATTTGAACTTCCAATAAGACCAAAAGCAACCACAAGCACTATTGGGAAAATCAAGCTAAAAAATAAAGTTGCCTTGTTTCTAATTGCAGCTTTTAAAGAATACCAGGAAAGCGCAAGATAGGGCCTAAATTGTGTTGTAATATTATTCATCTAAAGTTTTGCCAGTAAGATGTAAAAATACGTCTTCTAAAGTTGCTTCCTGTCTTACAATTTTTCTCCTAAAGCCTCCGGCAAGTAATTCCTTTATAAGCTCATTTGGCGTTCCAATTTTTATTATTTTACCGCTATCCATAATTGCCACCCTGTCGCAAAGTTTCTCTGCCTCTTCAAGATAATGAGTTGTCAAAACAATTGTAACTCCGCTTTTTTTAATCTCTTCAATTGTTTCCCAAAGACTTACTCTTGCATGTGGATCAAGACCTGTTGTGGGTTCGTCCAAAAACAAAATCGAGGGCTTATTTATAAGCGTTGACATTACAGCAAAACGCTGCTTTTGCCCACCAGATAATTTATTGACGTATGCACCTGCTTTTTCTTCCAAATCAACTTTTTTAAGAAGCGCTCTTGCGTCAACATGAACATTATAAAGTGCCGCAAACATATTTATTAGCTCTACCAAAGTTAGCTCCGGGTAAAAACCAGCGGATTGAAGTTGCACTCCAATTCTTTTTTTAACTTCCCAGGGACTATCGGTAGCGTTAAATCCTTCAACCCAAACCTCTCCGGACGTTAATGGTTTTAAAGTCTCAATAATTTCCAAAGTCGTAGTTTTTCCGGCGCCGTTCTGTCCTAAAATGCCAAAAAGCTCTCCCTTTTTTACTTCAAAAGAAATTCCGTCAACAGCAGTAAAGTCGCCATATTTTTTGACTAAATCTTTTACAACAATTGCATCCTTATGGTTATTCACAAGCTAGAGTATAAAACAACAATTAACATTTGACAATTAACAATTTACAATCCCAGGGAGGATGCGAAGTCTGTCCATCTTTATATCCGTTTTCTTACAAGCATTGAAAGCAGCGCGTTAAATATTCTTGTAGTGAGCTGTCAGGGGGATTCCTCGTCCCGCCTTTGCGGGATCGAGGAAGGGGTGAAATCACCCGACTAGCGAACGGAGAGAATATAGCGACCTTTCACCTGCTTGCGAGCTTTTGCTTCTTTTGCCGATGCAAAAGAAGAGAGAAAAAGGATTTTTCTACTGGTAATTTTGCGTTTAATTTGATAAAATATAGCTAGTATTTATGCCAGCATTGAAATCTAAAAATCCCCAAAGTTCTAAGTCAGACTATTCTGCACAACAAATTCAAGTCCTTGAAGGATTGGAGCCGGTAAGAAAACGCCCCGGAATGTACATTGGCTCAACAGACATTGTTGGACTCCATGAATCTTTGCGGGAAATTATAGACAATGCGGTTGATGAAGCTTTGGCAGGTCATGCAAAAAATGTTTGGGCTTTTTTAAATAAAGACGGGAGCGCAACTGTAGTTGATGACGGGCGTGGAATTCCGGTTGACATTATGCCACAGTTCAAAAAGTCCGCTCTGGAAATTGTTATGACCAAACTTCATGCAGGCGGTAAGTTTGGTGGTTCAGCCTATAAAATTTCAGGCGGTCTACATGGAGTGGGCAGCTCTGCTGTAAATGCACTATCTGAGTGGCTCTGGGTAGAAGTAAGAAGAGACAACGCTATTTACAAGCAACATTACCAAAGAGGAACTCCAAAAACTCCTGTTGAAAAAGTAAAAGAGTCGGAACTTAAAAATGCAGTGGGGGAGTTTGCATCAAAATTAAGTGGACTATCGTCGGGGACCACAGTCACTTTTCTTCCGGATGAAAAAATTTTTAAAGGATTTTCCCCAACAGGAGGACCGGATTTTGGCTGGGAATTTGATACTGTAAAAAAAGCAATTCGGGAACGCGCCTATTTGGTACCAAACTTATATTTCCACCTTTATGATTTGAGAGAAGGGAAAGAAAATGAAATCCATTATTACTTTGAAGGAGGAATTTCTTCTCTTGTGTCAAAGTTAAATGAAAACAAGAATATACTTCATAAGCCTATATTCATCAAAAAACAGGAAGGAGAAGTTGAAGTGGAAGTTGCGCTTCAATACAACGATGCTTATGCGGAAAATGTTGAAAGCTATGTAAATGTTATCAACACAGTAAACGGAGGAACGCATCTAACTGGATTTAGAATAGCTCTAACCCGAGCTGTTAATGACTACGGAAAAAAGATTGCGGGCGCAAAACAGGAAGACATAACAGGGGATGACACAAGAGAAGGACTGGTAGCTGTTGTTTTTGTAAAAATGCCACAGGACAAAATTCAGTTTGAAGGGCAAACAAAAGGAAAACTTGGAAATGCCGAGATCCAGCCGATAGTCGCGTCAATAGTAAAAGAGGGCTTATCAACTTACTTTGAAGAAAACCCCCAAGACGGCAGGGCAATTTTGGAAAAAGTTTACTTGGCAGCAAAAGCCCGGCTCGCCGCTAAGGCGGCCAAGGAGGCAATCCTTAGAAAAGGCGCTTTGGACGGAAGCTCTCTTCCTGGAAAACTTGCAGACTGTCAGGAAAAAGACCCAAGTATTTCAGAGCTTTACATAGTAGAAGGAGACAGCGCAGGAGGAAGCGCAAAGATGGGAAGAGACAGGAAATTCCAGGCAATTTTGCCAATCGGCGGAAAAATATTAAATACCGAGAGAGCAAGGCTTGACAAAATTATTGAATTTGAAGAACTTAAAAATTTGATAATTGCGCTTGGCGCGGGAATAGGGGAGACTCAAAATTTTGAAAAGCTAAGATATCATCGAATCATAATAATGACAGACGCGGATGTTGATGGGGAACACATAGAAACTTTGATTTTGACATTTTTCTTCAGACACTTGCCGGAAATTGTAAAACAAGGATACCTTTATATTGCCCAACCGCCGCTTTACAAAATTTCAGCAGGAAAAGACACTCAATATGCTTATACGGAAGAAGAAAAAGACGCAACGCTTAAAACAATTGCCGCTAAAAACATCAGTCTTCAGCGCTACAAGGGTCTTGGAGAAATGAACCCGCAGCAACTTTGGGAAACAACAATGAATCCGGAAAATAGAATTCTAAAGCAAGTTAATGTTGACGACGCGGAAGAAGCAGATGCAACATTTACAATGCTTATGGGCGACGAAGTCCCCCCACGCAAAAATTTTATACAAAGCAACGCGAAGCAAGCACAGCTAGATATCTAGAACTATGCCAGATGAATTAATATCAACTCTGCAAGAAGGAGAACAACAAGAGCCAAAACACGAAACGATCAGGAATGGAAATACGGAAAAATCTGGCGTAGCGATGAGAGCTCAACTAGCACTTGGTCATGAAATTGAAGAATTAAACGACGATGAGATAACAGCGGAGACGGCTCCAATAATCATCGGCATGTACCTATCAAGAGACATAGAAACTCGATACCTATCGGCGTTCGCAGCTGAGGACTTAATTGCAAGAGGAACTGTAGGAATGAATTCAAAAGGAGCTACGGATGATGTGGCAGCACAATGGAGAACCGTAACAGGAGAGTTGCATCAAGTGCTTACTGAGATGAATAAAGGTAATTATGAACCTTTAAAGATATACTCGCTTCAAAAGGCTACAGAATTCAGACGCAGAGGTTTTCACAGTCAACTCATTGGCCAAGTCTTTAAACTTGCTGCTGATAGGATGCCAAACCAAGGACTGCCAATAAAAACATTAGCGCCTGCTTGGATGGAAGAACCAATACCACTTAGAGAACAACTTAGACAATTACAAAAACAGCAAGGAGGAAATCGGTAAAAACTTTTCTGAATTTTCTTCAATGTTTCAAAACATTTTAGTAAATTCATTATATGGTAAATTAAATAATTTAATATGACTGACGGAATTAAAGAAACTCCGCAAGGAGAACAACAACAAATTGGAGAAGTAAAATTAGGCGGGCCAAAACAGTAATCTTAGATATATAATATGGAAGATCAAATTTTGCAAGAAAATTTACCACCCAATAATTATATTTCGCTCGTTGAGGATACAGACAAACCAGAAATAGAAATCGATTCAGAGGGAGAGGCGGAACATGTTCTTTACCCTGCAAAGAGACTAACAAATGTTGGACTTGCAAACCTTTGGCTTTTTAGACAAACAGAGGAGGAAGAATATTTGGACTACCCATCTTATGGACAGACTATTGAGATAGGAGAAGATTCTGTCCCTAGAAGAATTACACACATAGAAGCGTTTAGAAAAGGGCTGTACAATTTATTGATTGATCTTAAAAACCCTTTGGTAAGACACAGAAGTCTTGATGCATTAGTCTTTCTCTCTCTTGATGGACAGAAAGATAGCTTCGAAAGCAGATTACTAAACGAAACAGAAGAAGACGAGGAAGTGTCAGAGTTTCACCCACCACGCATTTTAGCTGGAACCAAACTCCTCGCAACAAGCTGGCATAACGTACAGCACCGACAAGATTCAACAGGACAGCAAATAAGATCTACTCTTTATGTTCAAAATAATCCTACTCTATTAAGTAAATTAAAATTTCGTTTTGTAGCAACTGATAGGCAGGAGGTGAGGAATTAATGAAAGTGACAGCGGGTCCGAATCCACCGGAGGAGATAAATGTTTTTATAGAGATTCCGCAGGGAGTTTCCGTAAAGTACGAACTTGATAAAGACAGCGGAGTTATTTTCGTAGACAGGTTTTTGTTTACGGAAATGGAATATCCGTTTAATTACGGCTTTGTACCGGACACTTTGGCCCATGATGGCGACCCAGTTGACGTTTTAGTTTTGAGCAGCAAGCCTGTTGTGCCGGGAGTTATTATACCAAGCAGGCCAATTGGAATTTTGGAAATGGAAGATGAAGCAGGAATAGACAATAAAATAGTTGCCGTTCCACTTGCAAAGGTCGACAAGAAGTTTGCCGAGTATAACGATGTCAATGATATTCCGCAAGAAGTAAGAGACCAGATAAAATACTTTTTTGAGAATTACAAAAAAACAGAACCTGGGAAATGGGTAAAAATAAAAGAGTGGAAGGGAAGGTCTGCGGCTCTTGAAGATATCAAGCGCTCGCTAAAATAGTTAAATAGTTGAATGGCTGCATAGCTATATAACAATTAGCCATGTAGCTATTGTATTGTTATGAATATTGGAAAACTTTTACAAACCGGAATATCCGGTGAAATGAAAAGGGCGTACCTTGATTACGCCATGTCTGTTATTGTTTCACGTGCTCTTCCAGATGTAAGAGACGGGCTAAAACCGGTTCACAGAAGAATCCTTTTTGCCATGTATGAAATGGGACTCACTCACTTGGCAAAACATTCAAAAAGCGCAAAGATTGTTGGAGAAGTAATGGGAAAGCTTCACCCCCACGGAGATTTGCCAATTTATGACGCGCTTGTGCGCTTGGCACAGGATTTTTCTGTAAGATACCCTCTTGTGGACGGGCAGGGAAATTTTGGCTCAATAGACGGAGATCCACCGGCAGCTATGCGTTACACGGAAGCCCGCCTTGCAGCGATAACTTCAGAGATTCTCTATGACTTGGACAAAGAAACAGTTGACTACATAGATAATTTTGACGCAACGCTGAAAGAACCCGTTTACATGCCTGCAAAACTGCCAAATCTTCTTCTTATGGGAAGCGAGGGAATTGCGGTTGGAATGGCAACTAAAATCCCGCCGCACAATCTTTCCGAAGTTTTAGATGCAGTTATTTTTCTTATTGGCAAAACCAACCCTTCAACTCTTACTACCACGGCAACAGTTGATGAGCTTCTTGAACATATAAAAGGCCCTGATTTCCCAACAAAAGGCGCAATTTATGACATTGAGGAAATTAGAAATGTTTACGCAACAGGACGGGGAAGAATATTAATTCGCGGAAAAGCGGAAATAGAAGACATTGGAAATGGAAAAAGCGCAGTTATAATAACCGAGCTTCCTTATCAAGTAAACAAGGCACAACTTGTTGCAAGAATCGCGGAGCTTGCAAAAGACAAAAAAATTGAGGGGATTTCGGACCTTAGAGATGAATCGGACAGGCATGGAATGAGAATTGTTATAGAACTTAAACGCGATGCGGCTCCAAGAAAGGTGCTAAATAACCTTTTCAAGCACACAACCTTGCAGACAACGTTTCCGGCAAACATAGTAGCCCTTGTTGACGGCACACCACAGACTCTAAATCTTAAAACAATTCTTGAGGAATATTTAAAACACAGATACAGTGTTGTCAAAAGAAGGTCCGAATTTGAACTGAAACAAGCAAAAGCAAGGCTTCATATTCTTGAAGGTCTTAAAATCGCGGTGGACAATATTGATGCGGTCATAAAGACTATTCGAGAGTCTAAGGATCAAGAAGATGCAAAGCAAAACTTAATGACCAAATTTAAGTTAAGCGAACTTCAATCCGTTGCAATTTTGGATTTGCAGCTTCGGCGTCTTGCAGCGCTTGAGAGACAAAAAATTGAAGACGAGTACCAGATGATTAAAGAAACTATTGAGTATCTTGAAGATCTCCTTTCCCATCCCACAAAAATCCTTGACGTTATAAAGGGAGAGTTAGTCAAGCTTAAGGAGAAGTTTGGAGACGAAAGGAGAACAAAGGTTTACAAAAGCAAGGTGGGTGAGTTTTCAGATGAAGATTTAATTCCAAATGAGTCAACAGTTATAACCATGACTGATACAGGGTACATAAAGCGCCAGAGCTTGACCAGTTTCACAATTCAGAGAAGGGGCGGAAAAGGAATCAGGGGAATGACTACAAAAGAGGAAGACGCAATTTCCCATATAAGATTTGCGCAGACCCATGACAACATTCTTTTCTTTACAAATAAGGGAAAGGTTTATCAGCTTAGAGCCTACGATATTTCGGAAAGCTCAAGAACCAGCAAGGGAACAGCTATTGTAAATTTACTCAACATTGAGCAGGGAGAAAAAGTTGAGTCATTTGTAGTTTATGGAAAAGGAACAAGAGGAGGGAATATATTCCTAACTACAAGGAATGGCACAGTTAAAAAATCAAAACTGTCTGAATTCGAACATATAAGAAGGACCGGCATACTTGCAATTAAGCTTGACGCCCGTGATGAGCTGGCATGGAGCAATTTAACAAGCGGGGAAGATACAGTCCTTATTGTCACAAAAGAAGGAAAGGCAATAAGATTTAGGGAAGTTGAGGTAAGACCTATGGGAAGAGGCGCTAGGGGAGTAAGGGGAATTAAAATTGGCAAGACGGATGAGGTAATTTCTATGGCAGTTATTGGTAAAGGCGAGAAGCCGGACATTCTAACAATTATGGAAAACGGCCTTGGCAAGAAAACTTCTATTAATAACTTCAGAGCACAGGCAAGGGGAGGCCAAGGAGTAAAAGTGGCAAGGGTAACAGGAAAAACCGGAAAAGTCGTATTTTCGGAAATCATTCCTCCAAAGTGCAAGGAATTAATAATTACTTCTCAGAAAGGCCAGGTTGTAAAAATTCCAATATCTTCTATTCCAAGGCTTTCAAGGGACACCCAGGGAGTAATACTTATGCGCTTCTCCCAAGACACAGACCACGTTGCCGCCGCAACCTGCATTGAGGGTTAATATAAAATTTTTCTAAGTCTTTCGATTTGGCCTTTTCTTAAAACTAATCTTTTATCAGAACTTATAATGCTTTGAGCTTGGTCAAAATGTTTTCTTGCAAGACTTGCATTATCTTTTGCTAGCATTTCGGCTATTCTTATGTGCGCTCCGCAAATCCAAACATTTCTATTATAGGACTCTTCATCTGACCTTTGTAATTCTTCTAAAGCGCCTAGCGCTTTCTTCAACGCAGATTTATCACCAGCATGATACTTTGCTGTATATAGATGTCCTCTAATATCTGCAATAACAGAAGGCCTGCTGTGTCTTCCATTGGGGTATTTTTCAAGATTTTCAACCGCCTTTTCGAAAAAATGGGTAGCTTTATCGTACTCTTTTGCCTCGAAATAGTATTTTCCTAAATTATGATAGGGAATACCCAAAGCTTCCTTTATACCACTTTTTTCTGCAATTTCTACAGCTGAAAGTGCGCTATGCTTTTCTAGAATTAGAAAATTTGTATCTCTGGTTTTTCTAAAAAGCTGCTTAAAAGTACTTTGTCTTGACGATTGAACTTCAGAAAGACCCAGGTAATCTTTATCATCTTGATATGCAATAGTTGCCTGATCTGTATATTCCAGTGCTTTTAAAAAATCTCCGCTTTCTCTTGCTTCTTCAGCAAGAGCATGAAGACGTCTTCCTTCAGATGAATCTATCATGAGATGATTATAACACCTAAGGTTAATGTTATAATACTAAGATGAAAATTGATGGAAAAGTTCTTGCAAAAGTAATCACTTCTCAAATAGGAAAAGAGCTTAAAGGTGTACCCAAAATTACTCTTGCAATAGTGACTCTTGGTCCGGAAGATGCGTGGGAACATTATGTTGCTCAGAAAATTAAACTCGCAAGAGAACTTGGAATACAGACTCGTTTAATAAACATTAAAGAACCTACCGAGGAAAAACTTATTACAACAATTCAACAATTAAACAATGACGCAGATGTTGCCGGCATAATTGTCCAGCGTCCGCTCACACGCCATATCCAAGGAGAAAAAATTACTTACGCGGTTTCACCCAAAAAAGATGTTGACGGATTTATTAAAAACTCCTTTTTCAAACCTCCTGTCTGGCTGGCAGTAAAAGACATACTAGAATATGCTTATCGCAAATCGCAAATCGCAAATCGACGAACGACAGGCGACGAACGAGATGCATTAGCCGAATGGCTGAAATCTCAAAAAATAACCGTTCTAGGAAAAGGAGAAACTGCAGGTATGCCTGTTATCGAAGGCCTGCGAGGATTAGGGTCGGACCCTAATATTATCGACTCACAAACTCCGAACAAAGATGAGATTGTTAAAAACTCCGACATTATTATTTCTGCGGTGGGGAGGTCAGGAGTTTTCAAAGTCGAGGATTTAAAACAAGGCGTTATTGTTATAGGAATAGGACTTCATAGGGAAGACACAAAACTAAAACCGGATTTTGAC
>JACPDD010000016.1 GCA_016184205.1 Candidatus Levyibacteriota bacterium
GCTGGCCGTTGATGGCGTGGGAGGCGAGGAAGGCGTGGCTGCGCGGGGCCAGGACCCGCTCGAACACGGGCGCGAGGATCGAGGGTTTCTGCTCCTCTTGAAAGAGTCAAATAGTTAAGCCCTACGTCAATAAGAAAAGACAAGCGGTATTTTATTTCTTTTAAGATAATGTTTCCCACTTCCATATCTTTTGCCGGCAAGCTATTTGTAAGATTCTCAATAAAACCTAAGCTTTCGTTTATGGGCATATTGGATACATCTACAATTGACTTGCCGCTTATGGTCACAGAGAGCGCTTCCTGTTTTAGTCTGGAACCTTGGCATCCGTCGCATTTTTTAAGCCTCATAAATTTTTCAAGCTGAGATTTTAGAAAAATAGATTCGCTAAGCTCATACTTTCTTTTAATTTCCAAAATCAGTCCTCCGAAAGGTTCGTAAATGACTGTATCTCTCCCCCAGCGGTTCCCACCTTTTACTTCGTACTCCTTATTCCCTGTTCCTTCAAGGAGTATTTTTATCTTATCTTTGGGGACTTCATTCAGCCTCTTGTCTAGCGGGATATTATTTTCTTCACAAAATTTTCTAAAAGTCCGACTGAACCAAGTATCATGCGTAAGCAAATTGTAGAATGGCAGCAGTGCGCCTTCAAGGATTGTCAAATTTTTATTTATAATCAAATCCCTGTCAACATTTAGTATGTTTCCTATTCCATTGCATGTTGTGCATGCCCCATGAGGAGTATTGAAAGAGAAAAACCTAGGCTCTACTTCTTTTATTGAGATATTACAGACAGGGCACGCAAGTTTTTCCGAGAAAAATTTATCTTCCATTTTTTTAGGCTTTTGGGGAATTGAGAATCCTGCGTCTTTAATAACTGAAACAATTATTTCTCCCTCCCCTAGTCTTAATGCCTGCTCTACGGCGGAGGTAAGCCTGTTTCTGTCCGTGTCCTTTGAAAGGATAAGCTCGTCAATAACCGCCTCTATAGTGTGTTTATTTGTTTTGATGAGTACAAAATTTTCCAAAAGTGTATAAATTTCACCATCTATTCTTACTTTTGTATAGCCGCGCTTCTTAATATCTAAGAAAAGCTGTGAATACTCACCTTTCCTGTCTTTAACAACAGGAGATAGAATAAGAAGCTTAAGCCTTGAGGAATTGCTAGGAAGCATATCTAAAACTGCTTTTGTTATTTGTTCGTTTGTTTGCCTTGTAATTTCTCTTTTGCAATTAGGGCAGTGCGGCCGTCCCAGTCTTGCCCACAAAAGCCTCATATAGTCATATATTTCGGTTACAGTTCCAACTGTGCTTCTTGGATTTCTGGAAGTTGATTTTTGATCAATTGATATTGCCGGAGATAAGCCTTCAATAAGGTCAACATCAGGCTTTCTCATAATTCCCAAAAATTGCCTTGCGTATGAGGATAAGCTTTCTACGTATCTTCTCTGTCCCTCAGCGTAAATTGTGTCAAATGCAAGCGAGCTTTTTCCGCTTCCCGAAAGCCCTGTAAAAACAACTAATTTATTTTTAGGTATTTCAAGATCTATGTTTTTTAGATTGTGCTCGCGGGCGCCCTTTATTACTATCTTATCGTTCATTTTTCGACTTACTATTGTAGCATGTTTGGGGAGCTTAAAAAAGGCACGGACTATCTAAATATTAAACCGGGGTCAATGTTTGGTTCTACGTCTATATTTACTTCTTCTTTGGAGAATTTGTACTTGGCGATTTTGTACCCGTTCCTAAAGACTATTTCATTTTCCGGCTCTTTGTTTATGTGAAGCTGATTTTCTATCCACCAATCCTCTTTCATAAAAGGATCGCTTCTTGGGGGCGGAGCAATGAATATATAGGTTACAGGCATTTTTTGAAAGTAATATGAGGGCTTGTTGCTATTTTTTCGGATATAATTTGTTGCATATTTTTCTCTATAGGCTACAGTATCCGGCGAGTAAACAAAGTAACCAAAACCGTTCTCTCCAGCGGCAAACATTTTGAAAGCAGCGTTTTTTAGAAATAGCCATGAATCTTTTGAGCTACCGATTGACAGACTTTCGGTTTTTGTATCAGAAATAGCTGCTTGCATATTAAATATAAATATCACAAAAAATATTGTGGCAAAAACTTTGCTAAATCTTGAAGTGATAAAAGAGGAAAAGATAAGAAATGCTAAGGGAAACAGCGGGAAAAAATAAAAATATAAAAGAACGCCGGAGTTTAAAAGGCTAAGAAGCATATAGCCAAAATAAAAATATAAAAATGAAATATAAACCTTGCGGTATTTATTGTTTTTAATCTGGTAAATAACAAGCGCAAGAAAGACCAAAAATATTACTAAGTTTATGTAGCCCGGGTCAACTCTTAAGAACTCAACTCCCGAGGTCATAAGTTTAAATCTTTGATAAAAAAGTCCAATAAAATCAGGATGGTCCCGTCCTGCAGAAGTTACAAATCTAAGCGTTAGTCTAAATAGCAAGAACTGGTGCCGTAAGTCAAAAAGAATAAAGTTTGAAAGAGTTGCGACAATTAGCGAGTAAAAAATAATCGGCCTAAACTTTTTTTGCTTTATGGAAATAAAACCAACATAAAGAATGGATAATATAAAAAATGGGATACCGATTGCCATTTGAAACTGAACAAGTGCACCGGCCGCTAAGATATGCGCTATTAGGTATCTGAGTTTGAATGTTTGAATATATCGGGCAAAAAAGAAGAAAAATGCAGGCAGAATTAGCATTGCTCCATGCGGATTGTAAAGTCCTTTAGCAACATAAACGCTATAAACGGAGATCATTAAAGTAAAAAAGTAAGCGGTTTTTTTATCGAATAGTTTCTTTGCAAAATAGAAGCTCGATATTAAAAAAGCAATAACTAGAAAAATCCAAAACCAGCCTACCACAACCGGATTTCCATTTCCAATAAAATAGGCAGGGTAATTAACATATGTCCAAAGCGGTCCATGAAAAAGACCTGTTGTGGAGCTTGGGCCTATTAAAATTATCTTTTTAAGGTCAAGCTCCTCAAGAAGCCAAAAATCTCGGGCAATTTCAGAGGTAAATAAAACGTCTTGATGAAGAACATTCCACGAGGCAAGTATTAAGTTGAAGATAACTGTTGCAAAAAATAAAATCTTTAAGATTTTACTCACATAACTAAGTATAACAGAGAGCCCCGCCAAGGGCGGGGCTCGAAAGCAACCCTTTGGGGTCCTTTCAGGATTACCTAACTCTTCTTCTAAGAGCATCAAGAACATCTTTTGCTAGTCCTTGACCACCTAGTCCAAACGCAATTCCTCCTCCTAGAGCCATCATTGCCACAAGACCTGTAAAGAGAATTCTAATTAGGTCTGTTGCAACGCCCAATTGAGAAAGTACCGCCAAAATTACAAAGACTTGAATTGCAATTCTAACAATAGATGCGACTGCTTTTGCAGTTTCCGGCGTAACGTTTTTAGCTGATGCCAATACTACATCCGATGTTAGCCTTGCAAATACAAAACCTACCAATGCAATAATTGCGGCCACTAGGACGTTTGGAAGGTATAGTAAAAACTCGTTAAGGACTGTTACTACTCTTGAAAGTCCCCAAACATCAACTGTTGGGATCAAGAATACTATTATTACAAACCATCTTACTATTTCCGCTAAGATGTTGGACCATGAAAACCCTTCCCTTGCTTCTGGCACTCCATATTTTCTAAGAAATGCTTCTACTCTTAAGGCTTTCAGAAGTTCCAAAACAGCCTGTTTTAGAATAGAAGCAATTAAAATACCAATTAGAAGAACTACTAGTCCTGCTATAAATCTTGGGATAAACACAGTAATTCCCACCAAAGCGTTATTTAGCGATAATGCTAAAGCCTGGCTAATATTTGCCATAAATCATTCACCTCCTTTCAAAAAAGGTATGAAACGAAAATTGCAAGGAAAGGGTAAAATAGATTTGAGCGAGGGGATGTTTTTCAAGCTTACCGAGCTAGCTATGAAAAGCATAATTCACACACAGTGTATTCGGTTCCATTGCTCTTGTCAAGGGGAGCCAAAATTACTGTTTGAATCGATGCTAGAGCACCCCCAAGGGGATTCGAACCCCTGATTACCTGGATGAAAACCAGGCGTCCTAACCGCTAGACGATGGGGGCAAGTTTGCCTGGTGATATCTTACACGGGCTGGAAGAATTTTTCAAATTTTTCCTTGCTCAAACTTGCCTCACTTGAAACGATTGCAAGTACTGTTATTCTTTTGCAGCTTTAGTTTTACTCGTCGGTGGCGTTGCTACCTTAAAATAAAATTGACAATTAACGCGTCGTATGAGTTACTAAATACAAGCGGATATTTATGAAAAAATTCCCACCTACGCTAGAGCTTCGGCGGGCAGGCATACTGCACATATTTCTCTTGGCTTTCTTTTTAGTTTTTGTTTCCGGTCAAGTATTTGCCCAAGAGGAATCAAGTAATAAGCTTACTTGTGATGAGGTGTGGGAAATTGTCGGCACCGAAGATTGTCCAGACTGGTCAGTTAATACAGATCTCGGTGGAGTCTGGTGTGATATAAAAAGCCTCGATAGGGCTCCTTGGACCGCTGGGCTAGCTCCTAAATACACATTTGCACCCGGAACATGTAAAATAGAAAAGGCCGATCAACCTCAAGAACAATCTAACCAAACCCAGACTAAATCCTCCAAGCCTGCACCTTCACCCGGTCAATCACTCATCGGCTGGATTAAAGGAAA
>JACPDD010000022.1 GCA_016184205.1 Candidatus Levyibacteriota bacterium
CTTGGAGAAAATGAGACACTCGGCCGCGCACGTGCTGGCGCAGGCAGTCGTGCAATACCTGGGCAGCACCGTCAAACTGGGAATCGGGCCGGCGATAGAGGATGGCTTCTACTACGATTTCGAGCTGCCCCGATCCCTCGCGCCAGAAGACCTCCGCGAGATCGAGAAACTAATGTCCAGGATCGTCGAGGCGGATCTTCCCTTTGTGCGCGAGGAGTTGCCAAAGGCAGAAGCCAGAAAGCTCTTTGCGCAGCTTGCACAGACCTACAAGGTTGAGCTGATCGACGATATACCAGACGAGGTCGTGAGCGTCTATCGTCAGGGAGATTTCGTCGATCTCTGCCGAGGCCCGCACGTCGAGAGCACCGGCAAGATAGGCGCATTCAAGCTTTTGAGCGTGGCCGGCGCTTACTGGCGCGGCGATTCCGACCGTCCTATGCTTCAGCGCATCTATGGCACCACCTTCCCAACGGCTGAGGAGTTGCAGGGGCATCTCGAAAGACTCGAAGAGGCTGGCAGGCGCGACCATCGCCGCCTGGGCAGGGAGCTTGACCTATTTAGCGTGAGCGACGAGGTTGGCCCGGGCCTGATCCTGTGGCACCCGAAGGGGGCTATGGTGCGGAAGGTCATCGAGGATTTCTGGCGTGCCGAGCATATCAGGCGGGACTACGATCTCGTGAACACCCCGCACGTCGGCAGGCTCGATCTCTGGAAAACCAGCGGTCACTGGGACTGGTATCGCGAGAACATGTTCCCGCCGATGAACATCGATGATCAGGAGTATCTGCTCAAACCGATGAACTGTCCGTTCCATATTATGATCTACAAGTCCGATCTTCGCAGCTACCGCGATCTTCCGCTGCGTTGGGGAGAGCTTGGCACCGTCTACCGCTACGAGCGCTCAGGCGTGCTGCACGGCATGCTTCGCGTTCGCGGGTTTACCCAAGATGATGCGCACATAATTTGCACCCCGGATCAAATTGAGTCTGAGGTTAGGGAGGTTCTTAGGTTTAGCCTTTCCCTTTGGCATTCTTTTGGTTTCAAAGATATCCGAGCATATCTTGCGACCAGACCTCCAAAAGCGGTTGGAGAGCCTTCCCGCTGGGAAACCGCCATAGAATCTCTGAAGCGCGCGGTTTCAGCGGAAAACCTTCAATGCGAAGTCGATGAGGGCGGGGGGGCCTTTTATGGCCCTAAAATTGATCTGAAAATTAAAGACGCGTTGGGCAGGGAATGGCAAATGACCACCATCCAATTCGATTTCAATCTTCCCGAGCGCTTTGACATGACTTTCGTTGGTTCAGATGGCGGGAAACATCGCCCGTTTATGGTGCATCGGGCGTTACTTGGTTCCCTTGAGAGATTCTTTGGCGTTCTCATTTCAAACAACTCTTCAACACGGGGAAGACCTTGGGTAACATCGCTCATTACAATTCCACCAAAGTGCCTTACCCTCATAGTAAGCTGGGTTCCAGGCTCTCCAATTGATTGAGCCGCTATAACTCCGACAGGCACCCCTTGTTCTACTTTTCTTTTTACTGAGAAATCCCATCCATAACAACTTGCACAGATTCCGTATTCGAGCTTACAGGTAAGAGGAGAACGGACAACTACTTCGTCTATATCATCTGCTTCAATCGCCTTGGCTTTTTCTTCTGTTATCTCTCCTCCTGCTTTTACAATAACTTTCTTAGTTTTTTTGGAGATTACATTTGAAGCAGCGAATCTTCCCATAATCCTAAAAGCAAAAGCCGCTTCTCTTTCCTCTTCATTTCTAAAAACTGTAATTCCTCCCGTTGCCAAACAGTCATCTCCTCTTATAATTACATCGTGAGACACATCAACAAGCCTTCTTGTTAAGTATCCTGCGTTTGCAGTTTTAAGCGCTGAATCCGTTAATCCTTTTCTTGAGCCTCTTGCAGATGCAACATATTCAAAAATAGATAAACCTTCTCTAAAATTTGATTTAATAGGAAGCTCAACAATCTTTCCAAGCGGATCAAGAATAAGCCCTCTCATTGCTGATAGCTGCTTTAATTGTTCTTTCCCGGCCCTAGCACCTTCAGAATCAATAATTAATTTAATTGCATTTTCTTTTTTAAGATTATTCCACGTGAGATCAGCAATTTTGTCCGTTGTTTCAAACCATGCATCATTTGCCAAACGCTTTCTTTCATCATTTGTGATAAGTCCCTGTTGATATTCAGCCTCAATTTCTTTTATTTTCTTCTCTGTGTTTTCAATAAGCTCATCTTTCTCCGATATCATGTGGTTATCAAATACAGAAACCGAAATTCCTGAAGCCATTGCGGCATAGAATCCAAGTTTTTTAATTCCGTCAATTAGAGCTTCTACCTGATCTGCGCTCTGCGTCTTTATTGCCTCTGTTATAATCCTTTTAATGTCGGATGCCTTTATGCTTTCGTTCACAAACTGCATGCTTTCCGGTAAAAGTTCATTAAAAAGTACTCGGCCAATTGTAGATTCAATAATTTTACCATTTACTCTTATCGCAACTTCCTCTCTAAGCTCAACTTTGCCTAAAGTGTGAGCGAGAATTGCTTCTTCTTTAGAAACAAAAGTTGAGACATCTTCCTTCTTTAAAAACTCGTCCACAGAGGTAAGGTAATAAATTCCAACAGCCATTTCTTTGTTTGGAAGGGTAATTGGGGCTCCATCTGCAGGCTTTAATAGATTATTTCTTGGCATCATAAGCTTAATTGCCTCTTCCTGTGCTTTTTGAGAAAGCGGAATATGAACAGCCATTTGGTCTCCATCAAAGTCCGCGTTGTATCCAGAACAAACACAAGGATGAAGCTGAATTGCCGCCCCCTCAATAAGAACCGGGTAAAAAGCCTGAATACCAAGCTTGTGAAGTGTAGGCGCACGGTTTAGAAGAACCGGATGATTTTTTGTGATTTCTTCTAAAATATCAAAGACCTCAGGTGGTCTTTTCTCAATAAATCTTTTTGCAGACTTTATGTTTGGAGCGAATCCGCGCAAAATTACTTCTCGCAGAACAAACGGCTTAAACATCTCCAAGGCCATTTCTTTTGGAAGCCCACACTCGGAAAGTTTAAGCTGCGGCCCTACAACAATAACGCTTCGTCCTGAATAGTCAACTCTTTTTCCAAGCAAGTTCTGTCTAAATCTTCCCTGCTTCCCACGCAGCATGTCAGAAAGAGAGCGCAGAGACGAAGACATTATTTGTGACGTACGCTGTGACACATCAATTAGAGAATCAACAGATTCCTGAAGCATTCTTTTTTCATTTCTTAAGATTATTTCAGGTGCGCCAAGAGACATTAAATGCTTAAGTCTATTATTTCTGTTAATAACCCTTCTGTATAAATCATTAAGGTCTGACGTTGCAAAGCGTCCACCTGCAAGCTGGACCATTGGGCGAAGATCCGGCGGAATAACAGGAAGGACGGTAACAATCATCGAAGAAGGCTCGATTCCTGCTTTTCTCATAGATTCAATGAGCCTTAGTCTCTTTATAAGCTTTAGGTATTTCTGTCCTTTAGATTTCTCGGCTTCTTTCCTAATTTCCATTATGACTGCGGGCAAATCAACTCTGTCTAAAAGATTTAGAACTCCTTCCGCTCCTGTCTTTATTGTGAAGAAAACCGGAATGTCATATTCAAGGATTTTGAAGTACTCGTCCTCTGATAAAACAGAGCCAACTTGAAGACTTTTAAGAAGTTTTGAGAGCGCGTCCGAGATTTCATCCAGTTTTTTTTCTTCTTGGGCAAATCTCTCGCTTATTGCTGCAATTTTTTGTCTCTTTACAAGCTCGAGTTCTTGATCAATAAGTTCTTTCTGCTCTCCTTTTTTGCGGGCAGGTACTGCCTCTTTCTTCCTTTTCTGTATCTCTTCATTTACGCTCCGCTCCTCTGATGCTAGCTCATTTTTCTGAAGTTTTTTTCGCTCATTTATATTTTGGATAAACTGCGAAAGCGCTTCTTTTTTCTTTTTATCATCTACTTCAATCACTATGTAAGATGCGTAATAGATTACGGATTCCAAGCTTTTTTGTGGAATATCCAATATCAAAGAGAGCGGAGAAGATGACCCCTTTGAAAACCAAACATGCGAAACAGGAGAAGACAAAACAATGTGCCCCATTCTTTCTCTTCTGACGCGGGACAGCGTAACTTCAACTCCACATTTGTCACAAATAACCCCTCTGTGTCTTATTCTCTTATATTTTCCGCAGTAACATTCCCAGTCTTTAGTTGGCCCAAAAATTCGCTCATCAAAAAGACCATCCTTCTCCGGTCTTAAGGTTCTATAATTTATAGTTTCAGGTTTTGTAACCTCGCCATAAGACCAGTTAAGAATGTCTTTTTGGTTTGCAAGAACAATCTTTAGTGCATTAAAATCAACTATTGTTATATCTTTTTGTTTTTTGTCGTTATTATTATTCATTGGCTTTGGCTCCTAATTCTTTTTCTACAACTTCTTGGGCACCTAGTTCCTTCCTTAACTCCTTTGTGTCTTCCTGTATTGCTCTACCGAGCTTCTCCTCGGCAATTGCAGCAGGCAGAGGTTCGGAAAGGAGAGGCTCTGCTACAACTGTTGCACCAACAGGAAGTACGTCAAGACCAAGCGCTGCAAGCTCTTTTATTAAAACCTTAAATGATTCAGGAACTTTTGGCGTTGGAATATCTGTTCCTTTAACAATTGCTTCAAATGCTTTGGCACGTCCCACAACGTCATCAGATTTAATTGTAAGCATTTCCTGGAGGGTATATTTTGCTCTGTGCGCCTCAAGCGCCCAAACCTCCATCTCCCCTAAACGCTGGCCTCCCATTTGTGCTTTTCCTCCTAATGGTTGCTGAGTCACTAAAGAATATGGACCAGTTGAACGAGCATGGGTTTTGTCCTCAACCATGTGGATAAGTTTCATAATATACTCAATCCCTACAACAACTCCCTTTTCATATGCCTCGCCTGTTCGGCCGTCATACAAAGTTACCTTTCCATCAACCGGAAGCCCGGCCTTTTTAAGAAGGTCAACAATTTTTTCTTCTCCAACTTCTTCAAAAACAGGCACTTCAACTTTTATATCAAGCTTTTGAGCTGCCCATCCTAAATGCGCCTCAAGAAGTTGTCCCAAATTCATACGGGCAAGTACAGAAATCGGTGAAATTATAATATCTACTGGTGTTCCATCGGAAAGATAAGGCATGTCAGATTCTGGAAGAATCTTTGAAATAACGCCTTTGTTGCCATGGCGTCCGGCAAGCTTATCTCCAACTACAACATGCCTAAATTGTGCTACCTCAACAATGATTTTTTGAAGCGCACCTGGCTCAAGCTCATCTCCTTTTTTGCGGTCTAGAATCTGAACATTTATAACGGTTCCGCGTTCTCCGTTTGGCATCCTAAGTGATGTGTCCCTAACCTCTCTTGCCTGTTCACCAAAAATTGCCCTAAGCAATCTTTCTTCTGCGGTAAGCTCGGTTTCACCCTTAGGAGCAATTTTCCCAACTAGAATGTCTCCTGGACCAACCTCACTTCCGACTACAATTATTCCATCTTCATCAAGGTTGGCAAGATCATCTTCTGAGACATTTGGAATATCTCTGGTTGTCTCCTCAGGTCCAAGTTTTGTTTCAACAACAGAGGCCTCATACTTTTCAATGTGAATTGATGAGAGAAAATCCTGTTTTACAAGCTTGTCTGAGATAACAATAGCATCCTCATATCCAAGTCCATCCAGGGAAGCGTATGCTATAAGAAGATTTTTACCAAGCGCTAATTCTCCATCCTCTGAAGAAGGACCATCAATAAGCAGCTCTCCTTTTGATACCTTTTGGCCGCTTGAGACTACTGTTTTTTGCGTGTAAGCTGTTGCATTTGAAGTTCTCTTGAAGCAGTTAAGAAGATAAGTCTCTTCTTCCCCCTTTTTACTTCCTCTAACTGTAACTTTCCTTGCGTCCGCATAAACTATTTTTCCGTCATATGGTGCTTTTACAACCCTCCCCATAACCTCTGTTACTGCTTTTTCCATGCCTGTTCCAACAATGGGGCTATCAGGCTTAACAAGAGGTACTGCTTGACACTGCATGTGAGTTCCCATAAGCGCCCTGTTTGCTTCGTCATGAGATACGAATGGAATAAGAGAAGCCGCTGTTCCCACAACTTGTCTTGGGGCAATATCTACAAATTCAACCTTGTCCCTATCTATCTCAATAAACTCTCCTCTAAACCTTGCCGGGACTCTGTCCGTAGAAATCTGGTCTCTCTCGTCTAAAACTCCGGCATGAGTAATATATTTTTCCCGCTCATCATCCGCCATCATATAAATCAATTTGTCAGTTGCTTTGCTTATAACTTTTCGGGAGACTTTTTTGTGCTCTACTTTCCTATAAGGAGCCTCCAGAAATCCGTGCTCATTCACTCTTGCATATAAACTCATGTATGTAACCAGGCCGATATTTGGTCCTTCAGGGCTTCTAATTGGACAGATTTTTCCATACTGGGAGCTGTTTATGTCACGGATTGAGAATGCTGCTCTTTCTCGCGAAATTCCCCCTGTTCCCATAACTGTAAGACGGTTTAAATTATCAATCTCAGAAAGCGGGTTTGTCTGGTCCAAAATTGCAGATAACTGTGAAGTTCTAAAAAACTCATTTATTGAAGCCATAATTGGGCGGGCATTTATAAGATTTGAGATTGCAACCGGTTGGTCAGGTTGAATAAGGCTCATTCTTTCTTTTACACTTCTCTCAAGTCTTAGTGCTCCAACTCTAAAAGCAGTGCTTGCAACTAGTTCTCCGACCCTTCTTACGCGTCTATTTGCTAAGCTATCAATATCATCAACTCCATTAAAACCGCGGACAAGCATTATAAGTAGCTTTAACGTGGCAACAATGTCCTCAATTGTCAAAACTCTCTCTTCGGAAGGCATAAATCCTTTGGCATCTTTCAATTTCTTGTTCATTTTGTACCTTCCAACAAAACCCAAGTCATACCTCCTATTGTTAAAGAACATTCCGTAAAGGTTTTCTTTTGCTTTATCAAGGACAATAGGTTCCCCTGGATGCATTTTCTTAAAAATCTCTAAAATTGCCTCATTTGAATCTCCTGTTTCGTCCTTAAGGAGTGTATTTTCTATGAAAGCTGTCTTGCCATCACCCTCCATGTCTTTAAACTTTTCTCTTATGTCATCGTTTGAAGAGATTCCAATGGCCCTAAGAAATGTTGAAGTTAAAAACTTTCTGCGTCTGTCAATTTTGACTGTAATTGTGTCGTGTCTTGTGGTTGAAAATTCAAGCCAAGAACCGTGAACTGGTCTGATTTCTGCAACAAACAAACTTTTTCCTGTAACATTGTCCTGAACAGCCGTAAAGAATACTCCCGGAGAGCGAACTAATTGATTAACAACTGCTCTTTCAATTCCGTTAACTATAAAAGTTCCCTGCTGGGTCATTTGAGGAATATCTCCTAAGAAGACTTCCTGGTCAATTGTTCCGCCGGTTTTTTTGTTGGTAAGCGTTGCTTTTACATATAAGGGGGCGTCAAATGTAAGGCCTTTTTCCAAAGCTGTCTCTTTTGTAATCTTTGGTTTTCCAATCCTGTAATCTTTAAAGGTAAGTATCCAGTTTTTCTCTGTAAAGTCCTCTATTGGGGATATTTCCGCAAGGACTTCTTCTATTCCTTTTTCAAGAAACCATTTATAAGATTCTTTCTGTACGGCAAGTAAATCAAGTGGAGGCAAAAAGTTAAAATCTTTTCCCCAATTGTCTCTTATCTTATTCCCTTTTATTCTTTTATCCTTAGGCATCTGGCAATATAAATGGAAGCAGGCAGTATCTCAACAAAAAAAATGCAGAGGGTGCAACACCCCCTACAAACAAAATTGTTTAGAGTAAACAATTTATAACACAAAATAATTATGCTGTCAAGCAGCACAATTAGCGTATAGAAATTAGCGTTTAGCGTATAGTTAAAACTTGAAACGAGCGAAGGCAATCCATTTCTAAAGTGAACTAGAACGCCGTCAGCAAAACATTGAGCTTAAGGCAAGCTTCTAAAAAGGCGGTCTATTTAGCGAAGCGGCAAATGTTATTATTTTTCGCATTCTCAAGCGAGCGTCACTTGCAGCATGTGGCAGGCGAGCAAAGCGCATACAGGTGGTATAATTTAAAAATGAATAGGCAAGAAAAGGTAAAAGAGATTTGCAAAGTCCTTAAGAAGTTGTTTCCAAACCCCAAGACCCCGCTTAATCATTCAAATCCATGGGAACTTTATGTTGCAGTTGTACTTTCTGCACAGCAAACTGACGTTGGCGTAAATAAAGTAACCGAGCGTTTGTTCAAGAAGTATCGTAGTCTAGACGACTATCGAAAAGTTTCTATCGAGGAATTCTATGCCGATATTAAGAGTATTAACTTTTATAAGGGCAAGGCAAGAGCTATTAAAAAAGCCGCGGATATTGTTGCTGAAAAATATAATGGCAATCTGCCGCAGACTATGGAACAGCTCTTGGAACTTCCCTTCATCGGCAGAAAAACTGCAAATGTAATTTTGCAGGAAGCTTTTGGAAAACTAGAGGGAATAGTAGTGGATACACATGTTAAAAGACTTGCGAACCTTTTTGGCCTAAGCAAACAAAAGGACCCGGTAAAAATAGAGAAGGATTTAATGGGACTTTTGCCAAAAAGCGCTTGGCATGACTTTGCACTAGGATTAATATTGTATGGACGAAAATATTGCACTGCCCGCTGCAAACACGAAACTTGCTTTCTAAGGAATTCTATAGTTAAATAGTGGCATGGATAAAGAAAATCTACCGGCAGTAGAAACTACAGAGTTGGGGATTGATCCAAGAAATGCCTGGGCTATCATACCCCTTGACAGACAGGAAGGATTACGACAAGCCCTCTTTAATATTGCCCGAACACGAATAGAAGCCTTGAATAGCTCGCGACATCTTCCTCTGCCATAAAACCATTTCTGAGGCTTTGATTCATGCTATAATAGAGCACGATGACAGCGTCCGATATTCTTCAAAGGTATATTTCTTTTTTTGAAAACAAAGAACACGTAAGAATTCCAAATTCTTCGCTTGTTCCTCAGAATGACCCGACCACGCTTTTTACTTCTTCAGGAATGCAACCTCTTGTTCCATATCTTTTGGGCGAACCTCACCCCAGTGGCAAAAGATTAGTTAATGTCCAAAACTGCTTCCGCGCTAAGGACATTGATGAGGTTGGAGACAACAGACATACAACTTTTTTTAGAATGCTTGGCAACTGGTCTTTAGGAGATTATTTTAAAGCCGAGCAGATTCCCTGGTTTTGGGAGTTCTTAACTTCCGAACTTAAACTCCCTGCGCAAAAATTATATGTTAGCGTTTTTAACGGGTTCAATGATATTGAGAAGGATACAGAGTCAGAACAAATCTGGAAAAAGATTTTTGAAGATGTAGGACTCGATGCACGCGAAAGGATACATTTTTACGGAGTTGATAAAAACTGGTGGTCAAGAGCTGGGCTCCCCCAGGATATGCCGGAAGGAGAACCAGGAGGACCGGATACAGAAGTGTTTTTTGACTTTGGAACCACACATGATAAAAAATTCGGGGAAAGCTGTAATCCTAATTGCCAATGTGGAAGATTTCTAGAAATTGGGAACTCTGTTTTTATGCAGTACATAAAAAGAAATGGAGCATTTCAAGAGTTGCCTAACCGCAATGTTGATTTTGGAGGAGGGCTCGAAAGGCTCTTGGCAGTTGTAGAAAATCAAAACGATATTTTTGAAACTTCACTGCTTAGTCCCGTTATAAAAGAAGTTGAAAAGACAACAGGCCAATCTTACGCCGAAAACAAGAAAATGAGAATCATTACAGATCATTTTGTTGCGTCATCTTTCATAATCGCAAATGACGTTGAGCCCTCGAACAAAGAACAGGGATACATACTAAGGAGGCTACTCCGCCGTGGCATAGACAACTTGAGTGAAATTGGCGCCTCTGATGTGACCCCTATTCTTGAGTCTATAGCTTCACAATATAAAGATACAGATGAGAAACTGAAAGAAAAATTTGAAAAGATTAAAGGAGTTGTTTTAGAAGAACAGCAAGGCTACAAAGAGACACAAGAAAGAGCAAAGGCATTCATTCAGAAAAAATATCCTTCGGCAGGCTCAGGACAAGTTCCTTCGACAGCTTCCTCCAAAGGCGGACAGGCAGGACAAGCAATCGGAGATGAGTTAATGGGCGTTACGAAAATTTCAGCAGAAGATGCGTTTGTTTTGTACTCTACTCATGGGCTTTCCCCCGCTCAAATAAAAAGCCTGGGACTTGTCTTTAACAACCAAGAATTTGCAAGAAAAATTCAGGAGCATCAGCAAATTTCAAGGGCCGGTGCAACTCAAAAATTCGCAGGCGGACTTGCAGACCATTCGCAGAAGTCGATTTTGGGACACACGGCAACTCATCTTCTCCACCAGGCCTTGCGAGATATTTTGGGAGACAAGGTTCATCAAACCGGTTCCAATATAACTTCCGAACGGCTACGATTTGATTTCAACTATGACAAACCTTTGACAGATGATGAGATTAAAAAACTGGAAGACACAGTAAATGAAAAGATTAAAGAAAATTTACACGTTCACTTTGAAATGATACCACTAAAAAAAGCTTTGGCCATAGGAGCAATTGGCTTATTTGACAAAAAGTATCAGGAAGAGGTAAAAGTATATTTTATAGGAGAGTACTCAAAAGAATTTTGCGGGGGTCCTCATGTCAATTTTACAGGAGAGATAAAAAGGTTTAATATAATAAAACAGGAAAGTATTGGGCAAGGTCTTAGAAGAATTTATGCCCAGGTCGGCTAATGAAAATATCCCTCCCGTTTTTAGATAAAAAAGAAACTCTTTCATATTTTTTGGTTTTAGTGCTTAGAAACAATAAAGCGAGTGCTGTTATTTTTGAAGAAGCCGGCGGTACAATAAAAGTAGTTAACCAAGCTTCGGAAAGCTTTGCGGACTCCATAGAGAGCGCGTCGGAAGAAGATTTTTTAGATGTTCTGGATAAGGCAATTTCAAAAGCCGAGAGTATACTTTCTGACAATGTTGAAACCCAAAAAACGATATTTGGAGTAAAAGAGGGTTGGGTTGAAGATAGTAGAATCAAAAAAGAATATTTAGCCAAGCTAAAGAAGGCAAGCGATGAGTTGGATCTTGTTCCAATTGGTTTTTTAATAACAACTGAGGCAATAGCTCATCTTTTGGCAAAAGAAGAAGGTGCGCCTGTCTCGGCAATTCTTGCAGAAGTAGACAGAGATTACGTTTCCGTTTCTCTAATAAGAGCAGGAAAAGTTGTTGAAACAAAAACTTCAAAACTTGAAGGAAAAGCTCCGGATACGGTTGACACACTTCTTAAGCATTTTGAAAATGTTGAAGTTTTCCCTTCTCGAGTAATTATTTTTGGGGCAGATATAGATTTGACGCAAGATTTTATAAGTCATGCGTGGAGCAAAACTCTTCCCTTTTTGCATCTTCCACAAATAAGCAACCTTGAACAGGGATTTGATGCAAAAGCAGTTTTGTCCGGCGCCGCATCAGAAATGGGATTTCAGGTTTTGGGAGAAAGCCCAAGGGAAGGAAAAGCCCAAGAAGAAACTCCGGCTGAAACAAATGAAGCACCCAAGGGGGAAGAAGAAGTGTCGCCTGTTGAAGAAGAGACGATAGAGAAAAAGACATCAACCGCAAAAAGCTTGGAAGAGTCTGACTCTTTTGGATTTATAAAAGAGCAGGACATTGCCGATGTTAGGACTTCCGAAAGCATGGCCCCAGAACAAGAAGCCGAGGATTACGTAACTACCACGGCCGGAGCAATCCAGGAAATTCCGCAAGAGTTGCAAGTCGAACAATCCGAAAGTAAACCTTTAAGCTCAAACGCGTCAATTCTGCTCACTGGCGCAAAAAAAGTATTAGGTAAGGTTTTGGCAGTTACAAGAAGATCTGCTTCAAAAAGATATACATTTTCAAAAGGCAATAAGTTTACACTTTTACCGCTTGGAATTTTTGTCATTTTTGTTGTGACGTTGATTTTATACTTCTTTGGACGTAGTGCCGTTGTAACCCTTAACATTGACGCTAGAAAAATAAGCCAAACTAGAGATGTTACTTTTTCTCCTGTCTTACCAACGGATGCAAGTAAAAATATAATAGCCGCACAGTTTGTTGACATAACAGAAAATGGAAGCGTATCTACAAATGCTACCGGCAAAAAGGACATAGGCACTCCTGCAAAAGGAACCGTAACAATGTTTAACAATGGCGATGGTTCGGTAACGTTTCCGAAAGGAACAATTATCACCTCATCAAATAATTTAAAGTTTACTCTTGATAAAGATATCCTAGTTGCTTCGCCTTCTGGTGATGCAAGCAACCCATCACCTGGGACAGCTAATGTATCAGTAACTGCAAATGATATAGGCACTCAACAAAACTTACCCTCTAACACAAAGTTCAGTGTTGGAACAAACCCCCTTGCTGTCTATGCTGCAAAAAATGATAACCCCTTCTCTGGTGGAACTAAGAAGAGCATAACTGTTGTTTCAAGTATAGACATTGCCAAGCTTGAAAGTGACTTGGCTAAAAATCTTGAAGAAAAGGCAAAAGATGATATTGTCAAAAAAATATCAGGCGAAAAAATCCTCCTTCCTGTTTTTGCTAGCCATACCTTAAGCAAAAAAGACTTTAATAAAAAAGAGGGAGACGAGGCGAGCCAAGTAACTCTTAAAGCAGACGTTAACTTTAAAAGTATTGCTTATAGCAAAAGCGACATGGTTTCGTTTGCAAAAGAGGCTTTAAAAGAAGATATCAGCAATCTTGCCCTTAACGAAGGGGGCATCTCTACAGATGTAAGAGAAATTAAAAAAGTACAAGGAAATGATGTTTTAACTTCTCTTGAAATTTCCGGTTTACTTCTGCCAAGAATTGAACAACAAAATTTGGCAAAAGAAATAAGCGGAAAAAGCACTAAGTTTGCGGAGAATTTTTTAACCAGTATAGGTCAGGTATCTAGTGCAACAGTTAAAATATCTCCCAACATTCCTCTTCTGCCCAAAAATCTTCCCGGTGCGGGAAAGATAAAGTTTGAGATCAAGTCTAATGAGTAAGATTTACTATAAAAAGAAAAACAAATTAAACTATAAAAAGTTTACAAAGGGCTTAGGAATTGGACTTTTCCTACTGGGCGCTCTGGTATCTTTTTATGTATTTTCTCCTCTTATTCTATGGCAAATATACTCCGTTCCCTCCCTATCCTCAGGAAATATTAAAGCTCCCATTCCAAGAAGTAGAGTGGTCAATTCTCAGGTTTTTGGAAGCCTTGTTGCAGGAGCTTTAAATTCCATCTCTGGTGTAGATTATACAAATGCTAAAAACTGGTTTCCAGGATATAAGACTCAAGAAAATTTAGCAAAATCTCCATCTTATACCATCTCAATTCCCTCAATTGACATTAAAGACGCCAATGTTTCAACAAGTGATTATGACTTATCTAAACATTTGGTAAATTATCAGGGGACATCGACTCCCCCAAATTCCGGCAATGCTGTAATATTCGGACATTCAACTCTTCCCCAGCTTTTTTCTGCAAATGACTACAAAACTATTCTGGCAAACGCGGTAAAGCTCAAGATTGGGGATGAAATTCTTGCAAAAGTTGATGGAGTCACTTATAAATATAACATCTATACTATATATGTTGTTGATGCGCAGGACACATCTTTATTTGGCCAAACTTATGATAATTCATACCTTACTCTTGTTACCTGCACTCCCCCCGGAACTACATGGAAAAGGCTTGTTATAAAAGCAAAACTTGAGAGGATTTAATACTGAAAGGGTGTTTTTAACATATGGATTCATCTGACGAAGCACAATTACAACAACGAGCAGTTGAGGCAATCAGAAAAAAACTGGTTGGCAAAAAACTGAGCTATAAAGATGTCTATACTGTAATGGATGAGATAGTAAATAAGAGGCTTGGAGATGTCTTAACCACATATTTTGCCGCTTCCGGTTATTCCAAGGGTTTTTCTAATCAAGAACTCTACTTCCTAACAAAAGCGATGGTTGAAACGGGAGACAGATTGAAATTTAAAGGGATAGTTGCTGACAAACACTCGATTGGTGGGGTTGCCGGAACAAGAACTACTCTTATTGTTGTACCTATTATTGCTGCTGCAGGATTTAAAATTCCCAAAAGTTCATCGCGTGCCATAACAACTCCCACAGGTACTGCAGATGACATGGAAATTTTAGCCCCAGTTGAACTGACTAAAGAAAAAATTTATGAGGTAGTTGCTAAAACAAATGGATGCCTAGTTTGGGGAGGAAAATTCAATTTAGCACCCGCCGATGACATTCTTATAAATGTTGAGAAGCCTCTTCTTTTTGAGAGTTACGACAAGGTTTTGGTCTCAATCATGGCAAAGAAAATTGCGTTTGGCTCAAACCATGTAGTTATAGATGTACCATATGGAAAAATGGTAAAAGTCCACAGTATAAAAGATGCAAAAATTCTTAAAAATAAATTTGAATATTTGGCTAAAAGATTTCATATAAAAATCCGCGTTATAATCAATAGGACAGATGAACCTGCAGGGCGCGGAATTGGTCCAATACTTGAAACACGAGAAGCACTTAGAGTCCTTCAGCAAAAACCAAATAAACCATTGGACCTTGAAATAAGAAGTCTAAATTTGTCAGCAAATCTTCTAGAGCTATGCTTAGAAGATTCTCCCCAAAGATTACAGGACGAGATTAAAGAAAAGTACGGAAATTGTTTTGGATGGGCAACTCGACTTCTTGAAGAAGGAACAGCTTTTAAAAAATTTGAGGAAATCATAAAAGCACAAGGGGGTAAAAATAATATGGACAGCGAAGATTTAAAGCCTGGAAGCTTTTCTTTTGAGGTAAAAGCGGGAAAAAGGGGAGTCATCAAAAAGATAGATGGTATGAACTTAACTCTTGTTGCAAAAATGCTTGGCGCTCCGGTAGAAAAAGGTGCGGGAATCTACTTAAATAAAAAAATTGGGGAAAAATTTGAAAAGGGCGACACAGTATACACATTATTTGCTCAAACCGTGTATAATCTGGAAGAAACAAAAAAGGCCTTAGATAATTTTAAAATAATGGCTATAGCATGAAAAGATTATTAATTCTTATTATTGTCATTCTCCTTTTTGTTGGTTTTGGCGTAGTTTGGTGGAAAATGGGAACCATGCCGGCAGACCCTAATAACAACGCGCCTCAAATATTTGTAATTGAACGGGGAGCAGGAATGAGGCAGATCTCAAATGAACTGAAAAGCAAAGGATTGATCCGCGACCCAATTGTATTTTTCCTCCTTACAAAAAGGCTTGGACTTGATACAAAAATTCAGGCTGGCGACTTTAGACTAAATCCTTCAATGAGCGCCTTTGACATTGCTCAAAGCCTAACTCATGGAACTTTGGATATTTGGGTTACGGTTCCGGAAGGACATAGAGCAGCCGAAATTGCAGATCTGCTTGAGAAATATATACCAACTTATGAAACTTCATGGAAAACTGCGCTTGGGGCAAAAGAGGGATATCTTTTCCCGGACACTTACCTCATTCCAAGAGAGGCTTCAGTGGACCAGATTATAACTTTAATGACAAATAATTTTGATAGCAAATATACAGATCTACAAAGTAAGCAATCAACAAATAGAACCGAGAATGAAATCGTAACAATTGCTTCCCTTGTAGAACGTGAGGCAAAATTTGATAGAGATAGACCTCTTGTAGCATCGGTCATTTATAACAGACTTTCAGAGGGGATGGCTCTTCAAATTGACGCGACAGTTCAATATATACTTGGATATCAGCAAAGCGAAAAAAGCTGGTGGAAGAAAAATCTAACTTTTGATGATTTAAAAATATCTTCATCCTATAATACTTATGTCAACGCTGGGCTACCGCCTGGTCCTATTGCAAATCCGGGAAGTGCTGCAATTAAAGCTGCCTTAAATCCTGCAAAAACAAATTATCTCTATTACATATCCGATAAAAACAGTGTGAATCATTATGCAAGAACTCTTGAAGAGCACAATCAAAACAAAGAAAAGTATATAAAGTAGCAACTAATAAATAGCAGAAGCCTAGGATTTGGTGGGGCGGCGGAAGAAACGTCTTTTTGGGACGGCAGTCGCCTTCCCATTAGTCTTTGGAACTTCTTCCTCTTCAACTACTTTTGATTTTTTGATGGGTCTTTCCTCTTCTTCAACTATCTCCTCTTCTGCTTTCTCAATTATCTGGGATAATTCTCCAAAACCTTCTTCGGTTAAAGATTTTAGAATTCTTCTTCCCTTATCTGTCCCTAATAGAAATACCAGCGCTCCTCCTATTAACATCCCAAACAAAAATCCGCCGCCGCTATTATTGCGATTATCACTCATTATGCTTCCTCCTTTTTGAATCTTTTTTAAAAATACCAGCTAGAGATGCTCCTGTTTTAAGTCCCATGGCAAGAGCTGAGATGCTGGACAAGGGGGCTGAAACGCTTTCTGTTATTTGTCCTGCTTCATCTAATACTTTATTTGTTTTGACTATTGTCTGGCGGAGTTCCCGCAATACAAAAAACACCTGAGTTCCCAAAACTATAAGGAGGATAGTTAATGCGATTATTACTAAAAATAGTGCCGTCTGGGCAGGGTCCATAGCATTAATACACTAGCATCCGAATTGTTGTCTGTCAAGATAACAATTCAGCGTATGGCGAGTAGCGTAGAGCGTATAGTTAAAACAAGGAAGGATGCGAAGTCTGTTCATCTGCAAGTGAATTGAAAGCCGGTCTAATCTTTGTGAGCATGAACTAAAGGACAGGCTTTCACTTAGCGAGCGAGGAAAACTTTCGATTTTAAAATTTTAGCTTGGCGAGTGTCATCTTGCAGCATGCGGCAGACGAGCAGCCATAATAGGCCGCTTTATTGAGATTTTACATTGCGCTCAATAACAGTTTCCCTACCAAATCTATTAAGAGACCTAATAGTTATTTTGTTATCTCCCGGAAATAGACTAATGTCTTTTTTAAAACTTCCATTATTTCCTACGGTTACTGCCTCATCGTTTACGTAAACTGTTGAATCAGGAGTTGTCTTGCCAGTCACATTCACACTTGCTGTTGATACAATTGCATTATCTTTGGGACTTGATATATCAAGTGTTGGACCAAGAAATGCTGAGCGGTACTGAAAAAAAATATACAGAAACAGAGCAGAGAAAATTAAACTCCCAAAAAACACTGTTTGTTTAATTTTAAATTTCTTAAGTGGAAAATCGTCAGCGGCCAATCCTTGGGGCAAAACTTTGTAAACTTTGTTTTCATCAAATTCTCTTCTAAAAAGTGCTAATATTTCTACATCCTCAAGTCCCAGAAAGTCGGCATAATTTCTAACAAAACCTTGTGCGTATGCTGCTGAAGGAAGCTTGCTGTATTCACTTTTTTCAATCTGAGAAAGAAATGAAGAGCGGATCTTGGTAGCCCTCTCTGCTTCTTCTAAGGTTATTCCTCTTGCCAATCTTTCCTCCCTGAGTCTCTCTCCTGCTTTTAACATAGGCTAATAAACTATTCTCCATGTAGGCTAATTATAAATTCCTCAGCGTTACGGGATAAAACATCTCTTGGCTTTGAACCTTCAGCATGGCCCACAAGTCCGACTGCCTCAAGCTGGTCTAAGATTCTGGCCGCTCTTGAATAACCTATTGATAGCTTTCTTTGAAGAAGAGATGCGGACGCTCTGTCATAATGGCATACAACTCTTATTGCTTCATCAAAAAACGGGTCATTTGAACCTGATGTTGCCATTCCTCCCCTTATAAACAAAAGTCTTTGTGATGTAATTTCCTCTGTATATTCAACCTTAGGGCTTTTGGCCTTAAGGAAATCGACAAGTTTCTTAACTTCCTTCTCGGCCACGAATGCTCCCTGAATTCTAGTAGGCTTTGCCTGGTCCGGAGGAATAAAAAGCATGTCTCCACGTCCCAAAAGTTTTTCAGCTCCGGGACTATCCAGGATAACTCTTGAGTCAATCATTGAGGAAACATTAAAAGCAATGCGGCAAGGAACATTCGCCTTAATAAGTCCTGTTATAACATCAACTGACGGCCTCTGTGTTGTAATAACAAGATGGATTCCGGTAGCACGCGCCATTTGAGCAAGACGGGCAATTGCATCTTCAACTTCAACCGGAGCAAAAGCCATAAGATCTGCAAGTTCGTCTATAAAAATAACAATATACGGAAGCGCCTGAAAGCCGGCTAGCTCGTTGTATGAGTCTATATTTCTGACTCCTCGTTCTGCAAAAGTTTTATAACGCCGATCCATCTCATCCATTGCCCACTTAAGCGAGGCGAGGATTTTTTCAACCTCAACAATAACCGGAGTCATAAGATGAGGAATTCCGTTGTAACCCGTAAGTTCAACTCTCTTAGGGTCAATCATAATAAGCTTTACCTCAGAAGGCGAAGCTCTGAAAAGAAGAGTTGAAATAAACGAGTTGATAAGAACAGATTTACCGGAGCCTGTAGTTCCTGCAACAAGAACGTGTGGCATTTTAGCAATGTCTGTAACAACCGGACTTCCTGAAACATCAAGTCCTAAAGAAACAGTGAGTTTTGATTTACTTTTCCTCATAATATCTGAAGCAAGCATGGTTTTTAAAGGTACGATTTCAAGTGATCGGTTTGGAATTTCTATACCAACAAGATTTCTTCCTGGAATTGGAGCTTCAATTCTAATTTGCCCTGTTGGAGCTTCTGTAGCCAGTGCCAAATCATTTGCTAAGGAAGTTATTTTGGAAACTTTTGTTCCAAGTGCTATTTCAAGAGCATATTGTGTTACGGCAGGTCCTAAATTAACCTCGGCGACCCTTGCTCCAATTCCAAAACTTTCAAGCGTTTTCTCAATAACAGAAGCCATTTTTTTGATATCTCCTCTGTTTGCTTTTTGAGATTCTTCAGACAATAGATCAAGAGGAGGATACTCCCACATACCATCTGCAGCCAGTGTATTTGCAACTAACTTATCAGAAATTAGTGATGGCTGTTTCTTAACCATCGGTGCGGTTTGCATGCTGGTTGCAAAATCCTTATCTCCCTTTATTGTGAGAGGTTTATTAGCAAGAAACGGCTCCTTTTTTGTTTTGAAAAATGAAAGAATTTTTTTTGGAATTAATCTTTGGATTATATCCGAAACTGTCTGAATAAGAATAACTAATTCATCTATTGAGGTGTTGAAAAGAACTATTATCCCGACAAATACTCCAACCAAATACACAAGGTACGCACCGACACTTGTAATTATGTCCGCAAGTACTTGAAAAAGATAATTACCTAATATTCCGTCCTTCAAAAGACCGTCTAGGGCAACAAAAACTATAAGAAATCCAAGCGCAACATGAGGACGGGATAAAAATAATTTAAGACGCAAAAATAAAAAACCAAATAAAATTAACACTAAGGGAAAGAGGTAAGATACGCTGCCGAAGTAGCTGTTTAAAATGTCATTTACTAACACCAAAGACTCTACACTTCTTGAGAAAGAGAGGCCTAAAATTATTCCGGCAAGAATAAGCCCAAAGGAAAAAATTGAATAAACTGTTTCGTTTTTAAGCCTTAGCTTAAATTTTCTTCTCCTGTAATGCCTTCTTGCCATATAACTATTATAAGGCTATAAACATAGAAACTACAAGCCTTGGAAGCTTTAGTGCTAAACCTCAATTACAACCGGGAGAATTAGGGGGCGACGGCGGGTTGCCCTAAATATTGCAGTATCACAAATCTCACTTATTACTGTTCTTATGTGAGTCACATTTGTAATGCGTCCACGATTTTTGGAAAGTGCTTTTTTAAGTTCCTTAGAAACTCTTTCATTTATCAAAGGGGAATCTTTGGTAGGGAGTCCGCGTATTATAATTGTGGGTTTATTTACTATCTGTCCCGTCTCAACATCAATCTCGCTCATTACAACAACAATTCCCTCTTGGGAAATTTTTTGTCTATCACGAATAACAAATTGTTCAATCTCTCCGCCTGAAATTTCATCAACATAAACATTTTTCACCGGAATTTTTCTTCCCAGCTTTGCTCCATTTTGGGAAAAGATAATTTCTTGCCCATCTTCTATCAAGAAAACGTTGTGTTTCCTAAATCCATTACTTTCTAATAGGTTTGCGTAAGCTGCCATATGTCTAAAGTTCCCACCGATAGGCACCATATGCTTGGGCCTTACCATAGATATAAGCTCCAACATTTCCTCTTGGGAAGCATGACCTGAAACATGAATGTTTTCCTTAAAAGCGGAATATAAAACTCGACATCCTTTCTTAGCAATTGTGTCTATAAGTTCATACACCAAGAGTTCGTTTCCTGGAATTGGATCGGATGAAAAAATTACCGTGTCTGTATTTTTTAACTTAATTTCTCTATGTTCCCCATTAGCAACTCTTGCCATGCCTGAATTTTCCTGACCTTGGCTTCCGGCTATAACAAGCGTTATTCTGTTATCAGAATATTTCTTAAGATCATTTATCTCAATCTCTACTCCTTGTTTAATTTGCAGGTATCCCAATCTTGCTGCTACCTCTTTTGTTTTTATTAGAGAGCGCCCAACAAAACAAATTTTTCTGCCATGGCTCTGCGATACTGCAACAATCTGATTGAGCCTTGCGATGTTGGAGGAATAAGTAGTTACTATAAATTTCCCTTTGCATCTTTGCATTTCTTCTTCCAATGTTGGGAGTAGCGTTGACTCTGACTTTGTGCGACCTTTTCTTTCGGCCCCCAAACAATCAGACATAAGAGACAAGACTCCCGAATAACTGTAACTTTTTATTTTTTCATAGTCGCTTATTTTTCCATCGTTTGGAGTGTTATCAAATTTATAATCACTCCCATGATAAAAATTACCCGCGGGTGTTTTTATGAAAATATGAGAAGTGTCAGGAACCGAGTGTGTTACTCTTATAAAAGAGCATGTAAAAGGCCCCATGGAAACAGTATTGTTCTCAAAAGGGACTGTATTTACTTTGGTTACTACTCCAAATTCTGCTAGCTTTTCATTAGCAAAAGCTGCAGTTAAGGGTGACGCATAAACAGGAATCTTGGGAAGCTGTGGTAGAATAAATGGTAAAGCTCCTATGTGGTCTTCATGCCCATGGGTTAGAACCATTCCAACGATTCTCTTTTTTGTGCTGGTTAAATAAGAGACGTCCGGAAGAAGCAAGTCAACTCCAAGCATAGCCTCGTCCGCAAAACCCAGTCCACAATCAACAATAAGTATTTGACTGCGGTACTCGTAAAGATACATGTTACGGGTTACATCTCCAATCCCGCCAATTGGTATAAATGAGACTTGATCCATATTATTTAATTTTCATTGAATTTTTAATGTTTTAATTTGAAATAATTTTCGTCCCAAGGACGATCAGCCTTTGGCTGAGGATTTAGTTAGAAATTAGGAATTAGAAATTTTCCAAAAAAGCATACTGCTAGTATAGCATTAATAAGGAGTTTAATATCGGGGCCTACGGTCTCTGTTGCCAAATCCTGATCTACGAGGTGGACCTCCCGGTCTTGAGAATCTTTCCCTTCTGAATTGCTGCACAAGAGGATGAACCGGAGCGCCACTTGCTTGACTACGAGGCGACTCCCTGTGGGCTTCTTCTCTACGCTGATATGACCCATGCTGTCTCTCATCTCTTCCCTGCCTGCTCGCCTCGCGTCGAAGCGGACCCGAAGGCATGGCTTCTTTCATCTGCTCCTCCATAAGCATTGAAAGATTTATTCTTCCTTGCTCATCAATTTCTGAAACTCTCACCTTAACTTTGTCTCCGATTGATACAACATCTCGCGGGTCCTTTACAAATCCCGTAGACATCTGGGAAACATGCACCATTCCTTCTTTTCCAGGCAAAAATTCTACAAATGCTCCAAAAGGAAGTATTCTTTTTACCTCTCCTTCAAATGTTTCTCCTATAACTATTTCTCTCATCATACTTTTAATCCAATCTGCTGCCTTTTGAACTGATATTTCTTCAACTCCGGACACAGTAACTGTTCCGTCATCCTCAACATCAACTTGCGCTCCGGTCGTTGCAATTATATGCTTGATCATTTTTCCGCCTGGGCCTATAAGTTCTCCAATCTTATCAACCGGAATCTGGATTGTCTCAATCTTTGGTGCATACACAGATATATTTTCTCTAGATTTCGGGATAACTTTTAACATCTCAGAAAGAATCTTCAGCCGGGCCTGCTTTGCCCTTTCAAGAATTTCTTTGATTTGCAAAACTGTAAGTCCCGGGATTTTTACATCAAGCTGAATTGCAGTAACCCCCGACTCTGTTCCTGCAACCTTAAAATCCATATCTCCGGAGAAATCCTCAAGACCAATAATATCTGTCAAAAGCTCGTACTTACCTTCATCTGAAATCATTCCAATTGAAATTCCGGCTACAGGTTTTTTAATAGGGACCCCTGCATCCATTAGCGCAAGGGTAGATCCGCAAGTTGATGCCATAGAACTTGAACCATTCTGTGACAAAATTTCAGAAACTACACGGATTGTGTAGGGAAATTCTTCTTGGCTTGGAATAACAGGGATTATTGCCTTTTCAGCAAGCGCTCCGTGTCCTATCTCACGTCTTGCTGGCGTACCGACTCTTCCTGTCTGACCAAAGGAGTAAGGAAGCCCTGAATAATGATGAATGTATCTTTTGCTTTCCTCTCCTTCTGCAGATTCTATTAACTGCTCCAAACGAGGCGAGCCTAAGGTTACAACCGATAGTGCCTGGGTAATTCCTCTTTGAAACAGAGCAGAACCATGAGTTCTTGGTAAAATTCCTACCTGGGCAGAAATAGGACGAATTTCATCCATTTTTCTAGAATCTGCGCGCTTGCCATTTCTTAAAACATTTGCACGAATTACACTAAACATGACTTTCTCAACAGCTTGGGCTATTGTTTTTTTATCTATTTCTCCTTTTGGATCTTTTAACTTTGTGTCTTCATAAATTTTATCCACTAAAATATGTGTTTCATTTGCGCCTCCCTCTTTACCAACCCTAAGATCTATTAAATTCTGGACTTCTTCTTTATAAGATTTTTCAACCAGGACAGCTGTTTCATGCAATTTAGCTTCATCTGCAATCTCCAGTTTTGGCTGTCCAACTTTTTTTACTAATTTTTCAATTGCTACAATTATTTTCTGAGTCTCAACGTGCGATTTTTCAATTCCATCAATCAAAATTTCTTCTGATATTTGATTTGCTCCAGCCTCAATCATGACAGTTTTGTCTTTTGATTGAGATACCACAAGGTCAAGCTCCGAAAACTCCTGCTCTGCTCCAGGATTAATAATGCATGCAGCGCCTCCATTGCCCCCTTCCTTAACACAACCAACCCTAACTGCGGCAACTGGGCCGTTCCATGGGATTCTTGAAATTGCAATTGCCGCAGATACTGCATTTAGAGCTAAAATGTCAGGATCATTTTCTCCATCTACGGAAAGTACGGTAACAATTACTTGTACTTCATTTTTAAATTCTTTTGGAAACAGTGGACGGATTGATCTATCAATAAGCCGCCCTGCAAGAATTGCTTCGTCAGATGGTCTTCCCTCACGTTTTACCCAGCGAGAACCTTTGATTTTTCCTCCAGCATAGAGTCGCTCTACATAATCTACGGAGAGAGGGAAATAATCTAAGTCGCTTTTTCCACCTTCAACTACCGTTGCCAAAACAACAGTGTCTCCAAGACGCGCCAGAACCGATGCTGTTGCTTGAACAGCTAATGTTCCTGTCTTTAGAGTTAGGGTTTTTCCTGCGATTTCGAGGGCTTCCTGGCTGCCGGCAGGCATGGCTTCTAGCTTATTTTTTTCCATTAATTATCCTTAATTCCAATTTTCTTAACAATTGTAGTATGGCGGGTTTTATCCACCTTTTTTAGAAAGTTTACAAGTCTCCTTCTCTTTGCAATCATGGACAAAAGTCCTCGTCTTGAGTGAACATCATGTATGTGCTCTTTTAGATGCTGCGCAAGTCTGCCAATTCTTGTAGTTAAAAGCGCAATTTGCACCTCAGGACTTCCCGTATCTCCAGTTGCGGTCTGAAATTGTTTTATAACTTCCTGTTTCTGTGTTGGTGAAAGCGGCATAAATTTATCTAATATCTAAAAACTAAAATCTAATATCTAATTTAACTAAGAATGTATTATATCAAAGACTGGAGCTTGAAGCAAGAAAGTGGCAATTAGTAACTAGCGTTTAGCTTATCTCAAATTTTAAAAATTGAAGAATTTAGATTTGATTGAAAATTGGAAATTTAAAATTGGAAATTTGTCTAGCAACGCTAGACATTTGTGGAGCCTTTATAGACTTTTGGCGTAAACCAATCTTCTGGCGGATTCTTTAAACTCTGTCCTGCCTGCCCCGAACCCTGCTGAGTGGGACTTACCGATGGTTGCCTTTGTTCCTGCTGATATTGACTCTGGTTCTGATTTTGGTTTTGATCTCTTCGTGGAGGGAAGTTTCTTCCTCGTTGGTCTCTTCTTGGCTGCTCGCCTCGCTGCGAAGAGGACTGTCTACGCTGGTCTTGTCGCTGAGTTAGCTGCTGCAAAACTTGTCCTTGATCTTGAGGAGGAAATTCTCTTTCTTCCTGTTGCTTTCTAAATTGCGCTCTTGCTGCACCTTTATTCATAAGTATTCCTACCATTTCAAAAGCGGCCGCACTTGTTTTTGGACTTTGGAAATTATTAGTCGCGTCTTGGATACCCGATAGCAAGTTTTGCGCAGTATCTAAGCCTATTTCAAATCCTAAGCTTGTTAAAAGGCTTGCTACCTGCTCAGAAACGGAAGATGACTGTGGCGAAACCATAACTGCATCTCCAAATCCCTGATTATCTACTTTATTATCAATGTTTACTATCATTGTGTCTTTTAAAGCATTTATGTCAAAAACAGAAGCAAGGTCAGAAATTCGTGGAACACCAATCGTAAAAATAAGCTGAGGATATTCTCCTTTTCTTCTAAAAACAACATCCTGTTCTGTAAATGAAAGACCTAACTCTCCTGGCTTCACTACTATATTTAAAGCTCCGTCATCAAGGGTATAGGAAACCTTATCTATCTCTCCTTCTCTGTAAGGAAAAGATACTATTAGATCTCCTAGATCTCCGCCCTGTTCTTCAAAATTTGCCCTAATTTTGTCTATTCCAACCAGATTTGAATGCTCAACCAAGGGTTCTGTTGCAGATGCTGCGGTTACTTTTTTTCCTGAAGCTTGAAGTGATAAATACAGTGCGAGTACGGCTCCCAGCGCGTCTAAGGATGGATTCTTCCCAACAACTATTCCTACGGTTTCACTTCCTGCGAGTAAGTCTCTAATTTGAGAAATTACGGACTCGTCCATATTAGCCATGGGATATTAGCATATCCCCAACATTAAAGTCAATTTGTGGTGACAGTATCACTCCGGCCTCCTGACCCTCCTCAACTTTTGAAAGAATCTCTTTCCCCTGACGCAGCGAACTTATGGTCCCTTCTCCTATAACAATTTCTCCTCTAACTACTCTTGCTTTGTCTCCTTTTGCTACTCTCCCATCTGTTATTTTGATTCCCAAAACGGTATTCTTTTCAAATGGAAAAGATGCTTGTATTTGAGCGACACCTAATATTTGCTCCTCAAAAGAAAGCTTCTTTCCCTCAAGAGCGTCTGTTAATTCATCTATTAACTCGTAAATTAAATTGTAATTTTTGGCAATAATTTTTTCTGTCCTTGCAAGGTTTGCAACTTCATTTGAAATTTTTTTATTAAAACCAATAACCAGTGCATTTGTGGGTTTTGCCAAAAGAATATCTGCGGTTGAGATGTCGCCTGTTTTGGCAAGAACGATATTAATTTCTGGCGGCAATCCGTTGAGAAGCGCCTCCAAAGATCCTTGAGTATCTGCTGCCAAAATAATTGATACAGGATGTTCCACTTCCGAAAAATTCGGAGAATAATTTTCTGAAGGGGTGGCGGTTCTTTCGGGCGTCCCATCGAGCGACTGCAGCGATAGCGAAGCCGTCGGATGGGACGAGGGAGCGACAGGACCCCAAAATACCAGCGCTCCGACAGGTGGAACTTTTTCAAATCCCAGAACTTCAACCGCATCTCCAACCGTTGCGCTCTTCACTTGTTCACCATTGCCGGTCACCAGTGCTCTTACTTTTGCCTTTACATCTCCTGCCACTATTTCATCACGGACACTAAGTGTGCCATTTTTTATGACAATAGTTGCCTTGGGCCCTGACTTTTGATCAAGTCTTGATTCAATAACTATAGCTCTAAATTCACCTTCCGAAGATTCCTTTCTTACTCCTGACATTTCCATAACAAGTAAGATTAGGTCCAAAAGTTCTTTGATATTAGCTCCAGTCTTTGAGGAAACTTCAATAACAGGAACATCTCCACCATAGCCTTCAAGCATTATTTCTTCCTTAACTAATTGCTGTTTAACTTTCTCGATATTTTTATCCGGTAAATCAGACTTGGTTAGAACAACAATAAATGGGATTTTTGATGCTTTGATAAGCTGTATGCTTTCTTTTGTTTGAGGCATTACACCGTCTGTTGAACTGACAATGAGAAGTGCCAAGTCTGCAGCTTGAGTTCCCCTTCCTCTCATTTTAGAAAAAGCCTCATGCCCCGGAGTATCAATAAAAGTTATAAATCTTTTCTTTCCTTCGTGCGTTAGCTCTATTTTTGAAGCACCAATACTTTGGGTTATACTGCCATGTTCACGACTTGCGATATCTGTTTTTCTTATTGCGTCAAGAAGCGTGGTTTTTCCGTGGTCAACATGACCTAAAACAGCTACAACTGGGGGGTAGAAATTTTTATTTTCTGTACTCTTTTTATCCATAACTTAATTCCCTGCAAAGAAGTTCTCATAGCTTAAGATTCACTAGACTGAACTTCTTCTTTTTTACTTACTTCTACTTCTCCTGCCGCCTCCATTGCTTCTCCTTTAATTTCTGGCTTTGGCTCAATAGCCGGCGCAACTTCTACTTTTGCTTCTTCCTCTTCCCCTTGTCTCGCCAATGCTTCAGCGTCGGCGGATTCTTTTCCTTCAATTTCAATTCTGTATCCTGTAAGCTTTGATGCCAAGCGCACATTTTGCCCTTCCTTACCAATAGCCAAAGAGAGTTCTTCCTTGGGAAGCGATACACGAGCTGTTTTGCTTTTCTCATCTACCGCAACTTCTACATTTTTGGCAGGGGACAAGGCCTGTCCAATATAGTTTTTTGGGTTCTCATGCCACGCAATTACATCTATTTTTTCAATCCCTGAAAACTCTGCGATAATCGCCTGTATTCTTACGCCCTTTTGCCCAACGCAGCTTCCAACCGGATCTATTCCGCTCTGGTTTGAAGCAACTGCAATTTTTGTTCTTGAACCCGGCTCTCTGGCAATTTCCTTTATAACAACGCTTCCCTGGGCAACCTCGGGAACTTCTCTTTTGAAAAGTCCTTCAATGAGTCCGTTATTGGCACGTGAAACTATAATTTCTTCCCCTTTTATTCCTTCTCTAATATCAAGGATGTAAACCGTGAGCCTTTGGTTTAAATGATATTTTTCATTTGGGATTTGTTCTGGTGGTGGCATTAAAGCCTCTGTTTTTCCAATATCTACAATAATATTGGGCCCTGCAAATCTAAGAACCATTCCGTTTACTATTGCTCCAACTTTACCTTTGTAGTCTGTTAAGATTGCCTCTTTTTCTTTCTCGCGTATTTTTTGGAGTATTACCTGTTTTGCTGTTTGAGCGGCAATTCTTCCAAATCCTGGAGGAGTCACATCTTTATCTTTTTTAAAAATTTTTGCCTCACCCGTGTTTTTATCAAGCGTTGCTTCATATTCTTCAACTTCAACTTCCGGATGGTCTTTTTTATAAGCTGCCAAAATTGCATTTTTTACAGTGTCTAAGACCACGGACACGTCAACTCCGCGCTCATTGGCAACTTGATTTAGCGCTAATGCAAATTCACTTCTTCTTTGAACTCCCGGCATAAGTTTGCCTAGTATACCAGACTTTTAGCTTTGCTTCAATGATTTTATAGTTTATCTTTATGTCTTTCTTATAAAATCCGAAGAATAGAGGATATTAGAAATTACTTTCGTGCAAACCAATTCTGAACATCATGTGCAATAGTTGGAAGTCTACCGTTAATTCCTATCCATCCACCTACAAATAAAATTAAATCTGTCCATCCTAACTGCGATAAATTTAATTTACCATCAAAAATTCCTAATCTAAGTAATAGAACATAAAATAAAATCCAGCCCAGAATTAAACCCAGAAAAACATGAAGGTAATGCTCAATTTTCCAAGCAATTGGAGGCCTATCAGTTTTAATCT
>JACPDD010000017.1 GCA_016184205.1 Candidatus Levyibacteriota bacterium
TTGTTGAGGGATGCTTTATAAAAGATGAAAAAGTTATTGTCAGACAAGGGGGCATTGAACAGGAAATCATCGATATAAAAGAAATTCTTTTGCCTGGAAGACACAACTTGGAAAATGTTTGTGCTGCAACTATGGCAGCTATTTTAGCCGGCGTTAATAGGAAAAATATTTCTCAGATTTTGGCAACTTTCAAGGGCCTAGAGCATCGTCTAGAACTTGTCAGTGAACTAAGGGGAATCAAATATTATGATGATTCTTTTTCTACAACTCCTGAAACCGCAATTGCAGCAATAGAGGCTTTTGAGGCTCCGGAAATTCTAATTTTAGGAGGGTCAAGCAAAAAATCAGACTTCAAAGAGCTTGGAAAAGTTATTGCTGAAAGAGCAAATATAAAGGCAATTATTGGAATTGGCGTTGAATGGGAAAGAATTAAAGAAAGTATCCCCGGCCTCGCCAAGCGAAGCGGGGCGGGCAAGTATAAAGTATCAAGTATAAAGTATATTGAAAATTGCAAAAACATGAAAGGAATCGTTAGGGCAGCCTCGGAAATTGCAGAAGATGGAGATGTTGTTCTTCTTTCTCCGGCGTGCGCCAGCTTTGGAATGTTCAAAAACTACAAAGACCGCGGAGAACAATTCAAAAAAGAAGTAAAGAAATTAAATTAGGTTGACAAAAGTAACTTCAGTATGTAGAATACTCATTAGGTCATGAAAACTAACTTATGTAGCTTAAGACATTGGTATCGACATTATATCGCCTAATAGGCGAGTTTTGTCATGCAATCTTAAATTACATAAGAAAATAGAGTAATTAAAGGAAACAAAACAGAACTCGCTGAAAGGCGAGTTTTTTTATGGAATACACATATGAAAAGACAAATTAAAAAACAACCAATCGGAATTTTGGGAGGAATGGGCCCTCAAGCATCCGCCCATTTATTGGATTTACTTATAAATTTATCTATTAAGGAATTTGGTGCTAGAGATAATAATGATTTTCCGGAAATAGTGCTAGATTCTGTTTCAGTGCCGGATTTTATCTCTAGTACTCAAAAGAGCAATGCTTTAAATATTTTGGTAGATAGGGTAAGGTTTTTAGATGCAATAGAACCATCTTGCATGGCTATTGCTTGCAATACGGCGCATGTTTTTCTTGACGCTCTGCAGTCTGCATCAAAGACACATTTTATCTCTATGATAGAAGAAGTTGCCAAGTCGGTTGATAGTTTCGAGCTGAAAAAAGTAGGGATTATGGGCACGCCGGTAACTATTAAGTCAATGCTATACCAGCGTGCTTTAAGTCGATTAGGCATTGAAGCTGTAGAACCGACGAGGAATGAATTGGAAATCCTAGAACTAATAATAAGAAAAGTTATTGCTGGTGCAGTAAGTAAGAGTGACGAAAGTTTTCTCCTTTTTGTGGCAAATCGCCTTATGAGCAGAGGGGCAGAGGGGATAATCTTAGGATGTACCGAATTACCATTGATTTTTCCTAAAGATCATAAGATGCCCATTTTTAATTCGCTAGAAATTTTGGCTAAAGCTTTATTGCGAAAATACTATAAATTCAATACAATAAGGGAGAAATCATGAAAACTATTTTTTCGGGAGTTCAGCCGTCGGGAAATCTGCACATAGGCAATTACATTGGCGCGCTTTCGCAATGGGTAAAGTTGCAGGAAGAAAGTGAAGCGATATTTTGCATAGTAGATTTACATGCAATAACAGTTCCGCAAGAGCCAAAAGCTTTGCGGGAAAAAATTCTAGAAATTGCAGCTTTGTATCTGGCTGTAGGAATTGATCCTGCAAAAGCACACATTTTTATCCAGAGTGAAAACTCGGACCACGTAAAATTAGCCTGGGTTTTAAATACAATTACACCTTTTGGTCAACTCGAACGCATGACGCAGTTTAAGGAGAAGGGAGAGAAGCACGGGGAAAATGTTGGACTTTTTGATTATCCGGTTTTAATGGCAGCAGATATTCTTTTGTACCAAACGGATGAAGTGCCGGTTGGGGAAGACCAGAAACAACATTTAGAGCTAGCACGCGATTTAGCTCAAAAGTTTAACTCTCGCTTCGGACAAGTTTTTAAACTTCCAAATCCTTTAATTTCGCCAAGCGGGACCGCAAGAATAATGAGCCTTTCCGACCCGACAAAGAAAATGAGCAAGTCCGACAATGATCCGCTGGGAACAATTAATTTACTGGATAGCGAAGAGCAAATCAGGGAAAAGATTAAAAAGGCAGTGACGGATTCCGCAACTCACATTTCAAAAGACCACGGCTCGGAGGCAATTTCTAATCTTTTAACAATTTATGCTGCTTTTAAAAATCAAAGTCTCGAAAGTTCGTTATCCGAGCTTGAAGGAAAGTCATATAGCGAGTTCAAAAATCTTTTGGCAGATTTGGTGGTTTCCAAGCTCAGCTCAATTCAGCAAAAATACAATGAGATAAGGGCAGATGAAAATTCATTAATGCTAGTTTTAAATGACGGGCGAGATTTTGCGATAGAAAAATCTCAAGAAACAATGAAAAAAGTATTAGACGCTGTAGGTTTAGGCAGACCAATCCCAAACCACTAGAAACTAGCCGCTAGCCTGTGGTATACTACGCACTACTATGGCCGGCAGTGTAAATGGTAAAAGAAAAAAGCCAAAAATCATAAGAGTAAATCTTTCTTGGAAAAATGCTCTTGTCTACGGATTTGTTCTCCTTTTTATGGCTTTTACATTCTTTGGATTTAATCAGACAGCTAAGCAGCAAAAAACAGTGCCAATTTCACAAGTTATTTCTGATGTGAAGGAGGGAAAAGTCTCCGAGATTTCAGTTTCCGACACCAAGCTTACCGTAACTGAAAAAGATAAAACTCTTATTAGTACAAAAGAACCGGGGCAAAATGTTTATCAACTTTTTAAAGATGCAGGAGTGCCCCTGGACAAGACTAAGGTCACAGTAAAAGACGATGCTGCTCTAAATTCCTGGATAAATATTCTCTCATCTGTTCTTCCAATAGTTTTAATGGTTGCCTTTTTCTACTTTATCTTTAGACAAGCAAGGGGTGCCCAGGAAAGTATTTTTTCTTTTGGACAAAGCAAAGCAAAGCTTTTTAGCAAGGATACTCCAAGGATTAAGTTCTCTGATGTTGCAGGGGTTGATGAAGCAAAACAGGAATTAACTGAGATTGTAGATTTTCTAAAACACCCTGAAAAATATAGAGCCATGGGTGCAAGAACTCCAAAGGGCGTGCTTATGGTTGGCCCGTCAGGGACAGGCAAAACGCTTTTGGCAAGAGCAACGGCAGGAGAAGCGAATGTTCCATTTTTCTCTATGGCAGGGTCCGAGTTTATGGAAATGCTGGTTGGAGTCGGAGCGTCAAGAGTTCGCGACCTTTTTACAACAGCCAAAAAATCCCAGCCGGCAATAATCTTTATTGATGAAATTGATGCGATTGGAAGGCAGCGCGGAGCCGGCTTTATGGGAGGACATGACGAGCGGGAGCAGACACTAAATCAGATTTTAGTTGAAATGGATGGATTTACCCCAAACGAGCAGCTTGTAGTTATGGCGGCAACCAATAGGCCAGACGTCCTGGACCCTGCGCTTATTAGGCCTGGAAGATTTGACAGACGTGTAATTTTGGATATGCCGGATGTTGTTGGAAGAAAGGCAATTTTGGCTATTCACGCAAGAGGAAAACCCTTTGTTAAAAATCTTGACTGGGAAAAAGTTGCAAAAAGAACAGTTGGATTTTCAGGAGCAGATTTGGAAAATATGCTAAATGAAGCAGCGATCTTGGCGGCTAGACTTAGTAAAAAAGCAATTGACATGAAGACTATTGAGGAAGCTGCAACAAAAGTAAAACTTGGACCGGAGAAAAGGAGACTTCAGTCGGATGAGGACAAAAAAATGACAGCGTATCATGAAGCAGGACATGCTTTGGTTTCATGGCAAATGCCACATCTTGACCCAATTCATAGAATCTCAATTGTTGGAAGAAGTGAGTCTTTGGGACAAACAGAAATTGCGCCGGAAGATAGAGTTCATGAGACAAAAACAAGGCTAATTGAGCAAATTGCAATGGCAATGGGAGGACGCGCTGCAGAGAGTCTGGTGTTTTCTGAGATGACAACAGGAGCCGCAAGCGATCTTAAAAAGGCAACAAAACTTGCAAGACTTATGGTAGTTGAGTTTGGAATGAGCGATTTGGGGCCAATTACCTTTGATGAGCCTGAAAGAAGTTTTTATGAAAGCAATAGTATTTCAGACAATATGAGTTCAAAAATTGACGCGCAGGTCAAAAAAATTACAGACACCGCTTATAATCAGGCAGTTAAAATCCTTAAAAAGTTTAGGAAAAAGTTGGACGCGCTGGCGCAGGAACTTTTGAAAAAGGAAACCTTGGAATCTGAAGAATTTGCCAAGCTTATGGGTCCCCGCATATCCTACATTCCTGCCAAATCTTAATCAGCTATTAGCCACTAGTTGCTAGGAACTAGTTACTTTACCTTGCTTGACTTGTGTAATCTATAGGATTATTATCAAGGTAGAAAATAAAGAATAGCCCAATTTTGCGGGCTAAATCTTTATTTTCTGTTTTGCCCGCCTTGACTCGCGT
>JACPDD010000023.1 GCA_016184205.1 Candidatus Levyibacteriota bacterium
TATTTGACGTCACATCCTTTCATGGATGAACTTCTTTCAGTGAGATCCGCGATTACACATGAAATTGATTTTGTAGAAGAAGAAACTGAAGGGGAAAAAGTAATTATAGGAGGGATAATTGAGAGAACGAGAAGAATTTTTACCAAAAAAAACGGAAATGAGATGGCATTTATAACCCTTGGCAATGAAAAAGGGATCCTTATTGAATGCGTTGTTTTTCCTAAAGTTTTCACATCTTACAAGCACCTTCTAAATAAGGATACGGTAGTTATCATAGAAGGTAAAATTGATATAAATAATGATAAGTCTGTAATAATCGCAGAAAAAATATCCCAAGCCCGTTCCTATAATCCGAGTTAACCTCCTTTTCTTGCTTGACACATATGTAAATTATCCTTAAAATAGTAAGAAATGGAACATTTTGCAGGGGAATCTATTTTTCGCCTCGGAATTTTAAACGTTACCAATACCCTACTTAATACGCTGCTTACTGATTTAATAATCTTTTCACTAGTTTTTTTTATTGCAAAAAATCTTAAATCCCTACCTAATCTTTTTCAAAGCGGCGTTGAACTGATTGTTGAGTGGTTCTATAGTCTAACAGAAACAATTTCTGAAAAAAATACCGGAAAAATATTTCCATATTTTATGACTTTTTTTATATTTATACTTATTGCCAATTGGACCGGAATTTTGCCCGGTGTTGGAAGCATCGGGTTTTTTGAAGATGATCGGCTTATCCCCTTATTTAGAGGAGCTACAACGGATCTTAACACAACGCTTGCGCTCGCTTTAATTTCTGCAGTAGCAACTCACACAATGAGTATAAGAACAATTGGCATAAAAGATTATTTAAGCCGGTATTTTTCCTTTAACCCAATCAATCTTTTTATTGGCGCACTTGAAATAATTTCCGAGATTACAAAGATAATTTCTCTATCATTCCGTCTTTTTGGAAATATTTTTGCAGGAGAAATGGTACTTATCACAGTTGCCGGAATTTTTGCTTTTCTCTTTCCCATACCATTTTTATTGCTTGAAATCATTGTAGGGCTAGTCCAAGCCCTTGTTTTTTCTATGCTTACCATGGTGTTTATGGCGGTTCTGTCAACACCGCACGGTGAGCATGCTAAGGAGGTGAGTCATTAGTGGATTTTTCTATTTCCGGCGGATTAATAGTTGCTATAGGAGGCATTATGCCGGCTTTGGCAATTGGACTTATAGGATCTAGGGCCATGGAGTCTATTGGAAGAAATCCTGAATCCGCAGGTCGAATTTTACCTGCTATGCTTTTAGGAATGGCTTTTGCTGAAGCCATCGCAATTTACTCCCTAATTTTAGCCTTTACATAGCAAAAAGGATTTTAATATGGAGCTTTTGAATAATTTCGGAGTTGACCCTGTTCTTTTAATTGCTCAGGCGCTAAATTTTTTAATAATCATTTTTATCCTAAAACGGTTTTTATACAAGCCGATTTTAGAGATGCTTAAGAAAAGAAAAGAAGAAGTAGAGACCGGCTTAAAACAAGCGGAGGAGGCAGGAAGACTACTTGAGGACTCGCAAATAAAAGAAAAGGAAATATTAAAGGGGGCAAAGCTACACGCACAGCAAATAATAAGCGACGCAAAACTGCAGGCCGTAGAGGAAGCAGAAGAGATAGGCCAAGCTGCAAGGCTACGGGCGCAAAGGCTTATTGAAGACGCAGGAAGGCAAATAGAGCTCTCGGAAAAAGAAACAGAGAAGAAACTAGCGGTATATGTCAGCAAGCTTGCTATTGAACTTATAACAAAATCAAGCAAGCAGTTGTTCTCAGACAAGGAACAGAGGGAAATTGTACAAAATGCACTTAGAAAATTTAAGCAATGACAAAAAAACAAATAGACCAATTAGCACTTGCTAGCTATACGGGGAACAGCTTAAACAGAAGAAAAGTTGAAAAGCTTACTTCTCTGATGTTAAGAAAAGACCTAAAAATGTACATTAGAGCTCTTAAGAATTGGGAAAGAAAGCATAGCATTGAAATAATTATTCCGGATGATAAATATAAAAAGGATTTAAGTCTTACAACGATAAGACAAATATTCCCAAAAAAAGAAATAAAATACTCAACTGACCCAACTCTTGTAACTGGCATAAGAATTGTGGCCGAAGATATGGCATACGACTTCAATTTGAAAGATACGCTTGAGGACATAGTTGAACACATAAGGGCACAATATGATTGACAGCAGTAAAATCATAGAAAAATTGGAAAAAGGACTAATGACATTCTCGGCAGAACCGAAGATGCAGTCAGTAGGCAAGGTTGAAAAAAATACCGATGGAATTATTGTTGCTTCGGGACTTTACAAAGCCCAGATGGGAGAGCAGGTTGTCTTTGAAGGAGGAGCGTTGGGAATGGTTCTTAATCTTAGCGAAGATTATGCTTCCATAGCGCTTCTTTCAGCAGAAGAAAATCTTAAAAGAGGCGGAAGCGTTAAAACTACAGGAAGAATGACAAGCATTAATGTTTCATCTGCGCTTTTGGGGCGTGTTATTAATCCATTGGGGGAACCACTAGATGGAAAGGCAAGAATAAAACATGGAGAACTAATGCCAATAGAGGCGGTTGCAGCTTCGGTTGTAGAAAGGGAACCTGTTAATGTCCCCCTTAAGACCGGCATAAAGGCAATTGATGCAATGATCCCAATAGGACGCGGTCAAAGAGAGCTTATTATAGGAGACAGGGGACTAGGGAAAACTGCCATTGCAATTGACTCGATAATTAACCAGAAGCAAAACAAAAAGCCGGTAACTTGCATTTATGTTGCCATAGGTCAAAAACAAAGTTCTGTAGCACAGGTTGTTGACAAGCTTTTGGAGGAGGGCGCAATGAACTATACAATTGTTGTTGCGGCAGGCGCCTCTGATCCTGCTCCTCTTCAATATCTGGCTCCCTATGCCGGAGTGGCAATTGCAGAGTATTTTCTAAAAAAAGGAGAAGACTCGCTGATAGTTTATGATGACCTTACAAAACACGCCTGGGCATATAGGCAAATCTCTTTGGTTCTTAGACGTCCGGCAGGAAGGGAAGCATATCCAGGAGACATATTTTATCTTCATAGTAGGCTCTTGGAGCGCGCTGTTAAGCTGAATTCTAAAAACGGCGGCGGTTCTATTACTGCACTCCCCATTATTGAAACTCAGGGAAGTGATATCTCGGCTTATATTCCAACAAATGTCATATCCATTACAGACGGCCAGATTTATCTTCAGAGCGATCTTTTCAATAGTGGCATAAGACCGGCTATAAACATTGGCAATTCAGTCTCAAGAGTTGGTGGCAGCGCTCAAACAGGTGCCACGAAGTCTGTTGCGGGAAAAACAAGGCTTGAGCTTGCCCAATACGCAGAACTTGCGGCATTTGCGCAATTTGGAAGCGAACTTGATGAGGCAACTCTGTCTCAGCTTGAAAGAGGAAAAAGAACAACTGAAATCCTAAAGCAGCCCCAGTATCACCCCCTGCCTGAGCACTTGGAAGTTTTAAGCATTTTTGCTGTGACAAATGGGCTTCTGGACAGTGTTCTGCTTGATGATTTCCAAAAATTTGAGCAGGAATACCATCAGTACATGATTAAAAACCACATGAAAATTATAGAAGAACTGTCCTTGGGGCAAAAAATAACAGAGCGTTTGGGCAAAGACATAACGGAAGCAACGGAAAAATTCAAAAAAACATTTGTAATCTAAAATATGGCTACGCTTTTAGCTTTAAAATCAAAAATAAGAACTGCAAAAAACGTTTCAAAGACCACCAAGGCTATGCAAATGATTGCGGCATCAAAGCTAAAAAGAGCCCAGGAAGCAGCTCTTTCGTCAAGGCCATACGCAGACAAACTATCGGCAGTCTCAAAGGGCCTGCTTTTTAAACTTGAGGAGGAAAATTACCACGAATACATGAAAGCTTCCAGCAAGAGCAAAAAAACCTTGCTTATAGTTTTTGCACCTGAGAAAGGCTTATGCGGGGCGCTGACAACTAATGTTGCAAACGAACTAATGAAGCAGGCTAAGGAGAAAAGGGAGGAACTTTTTGTAGTAGGAATTGGAAAAAAAATTCAATACTCTTTGAAATCTCTGCAGACTGAGGCAATTGCATCTTTTGATCTTGGAACTGGGGTCCCAACTTTTGATATGGTTTACCCAATTCTCCAGATTGTTGATGATTATTTTCTAAACGAAAAGGTATCATCAGTACAAATTCTTTTTCCTAAATTTAGCAGTCTTTTTGTTCAATCCCCTCAAATAGAAACTCTTCTTCCCGTTGAAATTCCTAAGGAGCCTTTGAAAGTTTCTGGCTTTACTCTTTTTGAACCAAAAGCTCCTAAAATTATTCCAACTCTGCTTAGACACTACATTGAAATCCTTCTCCACCAGTATCTGATAGAAACTTATCTATCCGAACAAGCAGCAAGAACGCTTTCCATGAAAAACGCAACAGAAAACGCAGGAGAGATTATAGAGTCGTTACAGCTTGAGTATAATAAGTCAAGGCAAGAAAGAATAACCAGTGAGCTTTTAGACAGCTCGGCAGTAGATATGGAATATGCCAACTAACAAAACAAGCAAAAATGAAGGGATAGTTATAGGAATTGCTGGCCCTATTGTAGATGTAAGATTTGCAGAAGCTACTCCTTTTATAAATGAAGCATTAGTTATTGAGAGAGCAGAAAAAGATGACCTCATCCTTGAGGTTGCTTTTTCAATTGGAGACAATGAGGTAAAGGCCCTTGCCATGGGCTCAACTGACGGCCTAGCGCGGGGTACAAAGGTAAAAAGAACCCAAGCTCCGATTAGAGTACCTGTAGGAAGCAAAACTCTGGGAAGAATTTTTAACGTTCTTGGACAAACAATTGACGGAAAGGAAGAAGTCAGAAAAGGCAAAGATGTTTCATATGAGTCGATTCACTCTGATCCTCCAAAGCTTTCGGAAATTGAGACAAAACCGCAAATCCTTGAAACCGGAATAAAGGTTATAGACCTTATCGCCCCATTTACCAAAGGTGGGAAAATTGCCGTGTTTGGAGGTGCGGGAGTGGGAAAAACAGTCATAGTAAAAGAACTTATCAGGAGCATTGCTACGCAGCACAAGGGGCATTCTGTTTTTGCCGGAGTTGGAGAACGTACAAGAGAAGGAAACGACTTATGGCTTGAAATGAAAGAAGCGCAAGTTCTGGACAAAACAGTCATGGTTTTTGGACAAATGAATGAGCCGCCCGCAAACAGGCTAAGAGTCGCACTAACCGCACTCACTATGGCAGAATATTTTAGAGACGTTAAAAAAGAAGATGTGCTTCTTTTTATAGATAATGTTTTCCGTTTTGCCCAGGCTGGATCTGAAGTTTCTGCGCTTTTGGGGCGCATGCCTTCTGCTGTTGGGTATCAGCCAACCCTGGCCTCTGAAATGGGAAGACTTCAGGAAAGAATTACATCTACAAAACACGGGTCTATTACCTCTGTTCAGGCTGTATATGTTCCTGCAGATGATTACACAGACCCGGCTCCTGTTACCATATTCGCCCATTTGGACGCTACCATCGCGCTTGAACGTTCTATTGCAGAGCAGGGTATTTATCCGGCTGTTGACCCGCTATCCTCAACCTCCAGGATATTAGACCCAAATATTTTAGGTGAGGACCACTACAATGTAGCAAGAGGGGTCAAAAGAGTTCTGCAGCGCTATAAGGACCTGCAAGACATCATTGCCATATTAGGCGTAGATGAACTCTCCGACGAAGATAAACTTCTGGTATCAAGAGCAAGAAAAATCCAACGATTCCTAAGTCAACCTATGTTTGTCGCAGAAATCTTTACAGGCCAGAGCGGCAAATATGTAAAAGTTGAAGACACTGTCAAAGGATTTAAAGAAATACTAGAAGGCAAGTACGACAGCACGCCGGAGCAGGCCTTCTATATGAAAGGTGACATTTCCGAAGTAACAGGCAAAAAGTAATATTTCGATTTGCGACGTGCGAATTGCGAATTGCGGATTATATGTATATTCTTCTTGAAATAATAACGCCCGAGAAAGTGGTTTACAGCGATAAAGTCTCTGAAGTTTTGGTTCCTACGGATAATGGAGAGATTGGCATTTTACCTAAGCACATTGGTCTTTTTGCAAAAGTAGTCCCTGGAGAGCTCACTATTAAAAAAGGCGCTAGTGAACAGACAATTGCTATAACAGGAGGTTTTTTAGATGTCTCAAATGATAAAGTCACTATTCTTGCAGATTATGCAGTAAGAGCGGAAAATATTGAAGTCGCAAAAGCTATGGAAGCAAAGGAAAAAGCAGAGAAATTAATGAAGGAGAGAACCAGCGAACAAGACAATGCGTTGCTTGAAGGACAACTGCGTCGCGCCATCTTAGAACTTAAAATTGCAGGGAAAAGAAAAACGCGTCAAATCCCCGGCCAATAAAATTTACCCAGATAATCTTTTTTTTTGCAAAAAGGCATTTAGTGCTTGAAGTCTTTGTTGATTGTTAATGTAAACTTCTTCTGAGATTCTTCCTATTCTTAAATAAAAATCTAGCATTTGGGAAAGTTTCATTGCGGAACGAATATTATATCTTTCTGCCTCAAGTTCCCTTACTCCACCATGTTCCCTATCCACTAAAATTAGAATGTTTCCCACAACTGCTCCTTGAGACTCTAAGGCTCTAATCGCCTCAAATTTAGAATCTGCCATGCTTATAACATCATCTATCAATAGTACATGCTTTCCCGGCATAACAATTCCTTCTCTTGGAACTACTTTTCTTTTTTCACCTGTATCATCCTTATAAAGGGGTTCAGAAAACGGAACGCCAGAATAAGCTGAATATTTTCCAGCTATTGCGGTCGCTGCATTTGGTATTCCTACGCAAAAATCAGGAACTCCTCTTATTGGAACCTCTAACAGCACAAGTCCTATCTGGTCTAAGACCCTTTCTGATACTTTATCACCCCTAATATCAATTTTATTAGGAGAAAGAGGAGCGTCTGGGTAATCTTCATGAAGCTTAAACCTGAAATCCCCGAACACAATCAAACCTTCATCAATTAGGGATAGGCACATTGCTTCCTGATTTATTGTTAATTTTTCTGGGCGAAGAAGACGAGATTCTGTTTCGGAAATCCTAGGCGGATTCTAACACGATTTGCCATAACATGATAGATTTAATAAAATAAAGTCGTGCCGAAGTAACTCAGTTGGTAGAGTAGCTCTTTCGTAAAGAGCAAGTCGTGAGTTCGAATCTCACCTTCGGCTCTTGGAATATGGCAAAACGCAGATCCAGGCTATCAAGACACACGGAAAGAAAAACTAAGCAGAATTTAGTTTTAAGCCTTTTTGGGATAGCCGTTGTTATTTTTATAGTTTTCAAGCTTGGAATTCCCCTTCTTGTAAACTTTAGTCTTTTTATTGCCAACCAGAAAGATAAAACAGATACAACTCAACAAGTTAACAATCCTTCATTTATACCACCTCCAGTGCTTAATCCTCTGCCTGTTGCAACAAACAGCGCAAAGGTTTCAGTATCAGGAATAGGTAGCCCTAACCAAACAGTTAGGGTATATGTTAACGGCGACTTAGCAGATGAAGTGTCAACTAAAAAAGACGGATCTTTTTCAAGCATTCAGGATATTAAAAAAGGACCCAATAGCATAAAGGCAAAATCCGAGCAGAAAGGAAAAACGAGCGGTTTCTCAAATACCGTAACCGTCAACTATATTGATACAAAGCCAACTATGGAGCTTACTTCCCCATCAGATGGTCAATCTTTTTCAAAGGAAAACAACAAAGCTTCAGTCACAGGAAAAGTTAGTGCCGGAGCAAGGATAACGGTTAATGGATTCTGGGCAATTGTAGATGAAAATAGCAATTTCTCTTACAATTTGTCTCTTCAGAGCGGAGAAAATCAAATAAAAGTAATTGCAACAGATGAGGCAGGAAACACAACAGAAAGAGAAATCAAGGTTACTTACAATCCTTAGCCCTCAGATAGACCGAGGAGAATCCACATCCATAGCGTTATGGGCGCATAGAAAAGACTATTTGCAAATAAGCTGCCAACAAGCAGTGACACCGAGGAAGAGATTATAACTGCCGAAAACATTTTTTTCCTAAACTTTGCAAAAGATATAATTCTTGTCCATAAATATAAATATGCAAAAAGACCAACGATCCCAGTTGTGGCAAGGACAAAGAGAAAACTATTATCTGTACCCGAAGCTGAGTGGTTAGGATACTTGCTTTCTGAGCGCGTAATATTATATTTTTTGATTGCAAATTGGTAAGCATTAAACCCAACTCCAAAAATTGGGTTTTTCTCAAAAATAGCTAAGGCACTTTTGGCAGAAGGAATTCTTGCTTGAGAAGACGTGAGGCGAAGTAAATTTGTCCCCTCGCTTTTAAATCCTACCATAGACAATACGGACACTATCGAAACAAATACAATAGTAAAAATCAAAAATAATCTCTTCTTTCCCCAAAGGATCATAAAGGTAAACAACCCTACAAAAAGCATTAGATAGGCACTTCTTGAAAAGGTTAGGGCGATTGCTAGTAAAGTTACAATTGCCAAAAGTCCATGCAGGATATTTTTTCTTTTGAAAAAAAGGCCTAATAAGAATAAGAAGTACAATACAAAAAATGCTCCGGCAAAATTAGGGTCTAGAAAAGTTGAAAATAGCCTGTAAAGGTGCTCATCCCATCCAAGATAATAGAGATTTCGGAGGTTGGGATATAGAAAGTACTGGACAAACCCTAAAGATAAAACTACCCCTCCAACAACAACTAAAAACCTCGATGCGTTTTTTTTGAAGTCCCGGTCAAAGTTTGAAACTATAAAGTATACTCCCGCATAAGCAATCCACCTTATTAAATAAAGAGACGAGACCAGCATCTCATTAGTTTTAAGATTTACAGAGTTTATGAGTAAAGACAAAGCTGCAACAGAAACAAATATTAATATTGGCCTTGCAAGGAGAGGCCTTCGAAAATAAAATATCTGCAGGACTACAAACAAAAAAACTGCAATGTCTAATGCTTTTATGGCTATGCCATTTGAAAACTGAATTCTTGCAATTTCGCCCAGCGCAAACGACATGAGTAAAATTACAAAAAGGAATTTTTGAAGACCTAATCTTTTTGCCATAGAAGCCAAAGCTTTCCCCTGACTAAAAATGCATGAAAGCTCATCAAAGTTGCTGACATAATTCCAGGTATTCCATCAAGAAATCCCCTTTTGACAAGATAATTTTGAAGGAACTTAACTTTTGTATGCAAAGCTATGGACAAAAAATTCGCTCCTACACCTTTTTTATACAATTCCCTGCTTCGTATGTCTGTATATAAGTTTATCTCTGCCAAAAACTGAGCAATCGTTGAGTGCGGAAAATGCTGAATGGAGTTCCTAAGTTTTCCAACTCTCCCTTTAATTTTCCATTTTTCATGCACAAGCCCTTCCCACTTGCCAGCGCCTCTTTTAGCAAGCCGCAAAAATGAAGCACTACCCGCTTCCCCATGTCTTAACTGTTTACCCCACATTACATCTCTCCTTTTTATCAGGAATCCGCTGTAGAAATTCATAGGATCTGCTACTGTGGACTGAATTTCATATCTAAGCGAATCTGTGATTCTCTCATCGGCATCAACAAATAAGACCCATTCATTTCTTGCTCTTTCAAGCCCTATGTTTCTCTGTTTTGAAAAATTACCACCCAATGATTCCCTTATTACTTCTGCTTTTTCTTTTTCCGAAAGCTCCGCTGTTTTGTCTTGGGAATCATCATCAATCACTAAAATTTGATCACACCATTTAACGCTTTCAAGACAGTCCACGATATTTTTTTCTTCATTGTGAGTCAGCACTACAGCCGTTATCATAGATATTTAAAAGCTAAGAGCGCATGGAAGCCCGCCTTGGGATTCTTTACCAAAATATAGAAGCTTTGAGCAATAACAAAGATTCTATTTAGCCAAAAAGTTCCGCTAATATGTTTCTTGCCGAATTGGAGCGCGCTTTTTGTCTGATTATAAATTGCCACAGCCGAATCTTTACCAACAGTTTTACTTAAACTATGTCCTATTGAAACTTGCGGAAGAACATAAGTTAAATAGCCTTTATTTTTTGCTCTTATGCAAAAATCCACGTCTTCATAATACAGGAAAAAACGTTCGTCAAAAAGACCAATTTTATCAAATACGTCTTTTTTTACTAACATAGCGCATCCTGACGTATAATCAACCTGCCGAGGTTTTTTGTTTGAAATTTTACTAGTTTCATTATGAGTTGTTCTTCCAAAAAGTTTATTAATTTTTCCGCCAAGATCATAGATAATTTTCCCATCTCTTTTGAATTTTATTGCCGGGCCAATTATTCCGGCATTTTCAAACTGATTGCCAAATTTAATAAGCGCACTTAGGAAATCTTGTTTTGCTATTGCGTCATTATTTAGAAGCAGAATGTAATCTGCGTCCTTGGATAAGGCATGTTTAATCCCCACATTAACTCCGCCAGCAAAGCCCAAATTTTTTTTAGTTCTCAAAACTTCAATCTTGCCCTTAAAACGCCCAGCATCGAAGTTTTGACTATTGTCTACAATAATTAGCCTATCAAAGTTCAACTTTGCTTTAACAATGCTTTTTACGCAATCCAGGGTAACAAGCTTATCTCCAAAATGTAAAACTATTATAAATATATTCATCGTCTTGTATTTATTAAATTCAACACATCCTCGCAAAATTTATCCATTGCAAATTTGCTTGTTCTTTTTAACCCTCTGGCAATCATAGATTTCCTTTTTCTAGGATTTTTTACAATATCTCTCATTGCTTCTCCAATTTCTTTGTAGTCCTTGGGATTAACTAAAATTCCCGCATTGCCCAATACTTCCGGGGTAGAGCCGGTTTTTCCCCCAATCACAGGAACCCCGGATTTCATAGCTTCCAAAATTGGCAGCCCAAATCCTTCATAAAAACTCGGTGAAACAAAAGCAGTTGAGCCTCTGTACAAAGATGCAAGCTTATCCTCTTTTACAAAACCCAAGAATTTAATATTGTTTCCCTTATCATACCTTGAAACATGTTTAATTTCGTTGTCAAACCATTTATCCACGCCTACAACATACAGCTCAAAATCAAGATGGGCTTTTTCTAAGAAGTAGAAAAATGCCCTTAGGATTCCCGGAACATTCTTTGTCATTTTCAAAGCTCCAACAAAAAGGAAGTAAGGTTTTTTTGATTTATATTTTTTCCCAATGCTTTTAAATTTTTTAGAAACACCAGGATAGGAAACTTGAATTTTTTTACTTTTTGTTCTGTAAAATTTGATTAAGTCTTTTTTTGAATTCTCAGAAATGGCCAATATAATGTCTGAGGATTCTGCGGCATTTAATGTTTCCCTTTTTAATTTTGACAGCGAAGAAGGATACATCTTGGGAAATTTCTCAAATGCCAAGTCATATACAAAACCTATGGTGTATGGCTTTTTTCTAAAAGGCATATAGGAAGGGACTGCTTGTGAAAGAGCTAAAAAAACATCAGGCATATCTTTTCTTACCCTCATTGGCAGCCAAATCTTCATCCAACCCCTTACCGGAGTAACCACAACATTTTTCATGCTAGGCCCAAAACTTTTCATGACAGCCTTTTCAATTGGATAGAAGCTGTAAAGAAGATATCTATTCTTTTTATCTGATTTGCCCAGCGATTCAAGAAGATTTTTAGCAACTTGGTACACGCCAACTTTTAACCTCTTATCTTTTATTCCCAAGCATCCTGCATCAACGCCAATTAACATTTTTTGTAAAATCTCCTTAAAAAATAATCCCTGATTCCCAAAACTTCCGCCCTATCTTTTGCTTGGTATATTGTTTTAGGTAATCTAATAAATTCCCTTATCTTTATTTTTAAGGGTGCGAATCTTTCCAGAAACAATAAGTGATTTCTTGCCATATAATATTGCATTAATTTAGAATTTTTTCCTACAGATGAAGAGGCATTGTGTACAAGTGAAATATTGGGATCAATTACTAATTTAAAATTTGCTTCCAATGCTCTTTGACAAAAATCTACGTCTTCATAGTATAGAAAGTAGTCTTCTTTTAGAAGACCTATTCTATCAAAAACTTCCTTTTTTATAAAAACGGCGGTTGCAGATATAAAATCTAAATCCAGCTCAAAGTTATGCTGCCCAACATCTTCCTTGCCATAGCCTATTAAATACGCCGAATATCTTTTATTATCTATTTTCCCTCCAACTGACCAGATTTTCCCATCTTCGCTGTAAATTTTAGGGCCTACGATACCAACCGAACTATTCTCAAGCAATAGTTCTGTACTCTCTGTGAAATTTTTCAAGAAGTTTTTTGGCAATGTTGTATCCGGATTTAGCAGGAAAACTACATCCGCTCCTTTTTTCAAGGCGTATTTTATTCCTATATTGTTTCCTGCTGAAAATCCTAAGTTCTTTTTGTTTTTAAGAAGCTTTACAAAACTGTACTTTTCTACCTTTGGCAATGTCTTGTCGCGCGATTTGTTATCCACAACAACAACGTTGAATCGTGTCTTAAAAGGAGAAATAGAGGTAAGAAGGGCTTCTATGGTTCTCTCATTATTAAAAGTTAAAATTACTATAAAAACTCTAAGCATCGCCTCTCCTGTAATTGTTAAGATAAATTATAAAAAGCAATGTTGAAAGAAGAAATAATTCCGTAAGAACGGTAATGTAGCTTGAAGCAATGTAGCCTAACTTAGGAACATATGTAATGTTTAAGACGAAGTTGAATAGGAGCGCGGCCAAAAGGCTTGCAGCTACGGGATACATGTCCCTTTTTATAAGAAATCTGTAGTAAAGAATATTGTTTGCAAAAAGCAGCGGCAGGGCAAATATGAGAATTCTAAGAGCTGTTGCGCTTCCTGAAAATTCTGCTCCAGCAAAAATACTAATTATAAAAGGCGCAGCAAAGTATGAAATTGGCACGATTATAAAAGAGAGCGCTGCTGCAATAAAGTATGAATTCCTGAATAAATTGTTAAATTTGTTTTTCTTGTTTTCCGCTTTATATTTAGAAAGCAGGGGAAACACACTTGCCATATAAAATCCCCAAATCACAATTACGTTTTCAAGAATTTTGTAGGCGAGGCTGTAAATCCCGACCTCGCTGCTGTCACGAACAACGGATAGGATTATCGTGTCTAGCTTGAAGTAGGCCAGTGAGAACAAAGAAGTAAAACCAATTGGTAAACTAAGTATAAATATTTTCCTTGCAAGATTTCTGTCAAGGTTAAAATTAAAATTAATATTTCTTCTAAGTAAGCCTACGGTAATCCCCAGTCCTACCAAATTACCAAGAAGTACAGTTGAAATTATGCCATAGAAACCTAACTCAAGAAAAATAAATAGTGCTATGAGAGAAACCGTAACTATTTTTGTTAAAACATCGACAAACGTTACCAAATCCAATCTAACTTTTGATTGAAAAATTGTTGTTCCGTATCCGGTTAGACCTGAAACCCCCACTGCCAATCCACCAATTAAAATTGCGGTTTTAAGCATCAGGGAATAAGGAAAAAATATCAAAAATATAAAGGCTAAGAAAGTCGATAACAAGACTAGTATAATTTTTAACCAAAAATAAGTGCCGTAAAGTTCCTGAAGTCCTTCGTTTTTACCCGCGAGCTCCCTGACCATGGTTAGCTGCAAGCCAAAATCTGCAATAACCGCAAAAAAAGCCATGTATGCAAATACAAGAGTAAAATCTCCATAACCACTGGTGCCTAAATAACGGGTCAAAAGTCCAATGGTTACAATGCTTAGAATAAGAGACAATGCCTTACCTATTAGCTGAACAGAAGTGTTATACCCGATTTTAAACAATACATTATCCACTGTGGACTCGAGAGGATTTGAACCTCTGACATCTGCAATGTGAATGCAGCGCTCTACCGCTGAGCTACGAGTCCAATTATTGAATTTAATCTTAGCACAAAATAGCCTCATTGACAAAGATACCGGAATCTAAGACAATCTAAAGATATGGTTTTAAAAGCTCTTAGAAAAGTCTTTTCTTTTCTCTTAGATATTGCAGAAACTTTAGTTTTCTCCCTTGTATTCTTTATTATAATTTGGGCATTTTTTTTGCGTCCCTTTCAGGTTAACGGACTTTCAATGTTTCCATCTTTTAAGGATAAACAGTATGTTCTCACAAATATAATTGGTCTTCATTTTTCAAGTCCAAAGGTTGGCGATGTAGTGGTTTTTAAATCTCCTATGAATAACGAAGAGGATTTTATAAAAAGAGTCATAGGCGTACCTTTTGATAAAGTGATGGTTAAAAGCGGACTAGTCTATATAAATGGAAAAACACTTGATGAGAGTACATATGTAAAAAAAGGTGACAAAACTTATGGCGGTGCATTTTTAAAAGAAGGGCTTGAAGTTGAAGTACCAAAAGACTCTTATGTGGTTCTTGGGGATAACAGACTCTATAGCTCGGACTCAAGAGAATGGGGATTTGTTCCAAAAGATTTCATAATTGGTACTTCTTTCTTTGCTTATTGGCCAATAGAAGAAGCAAAACCAATCAAAAATCCCTTCGAAAACTAATTTAAGTCAGCGCTTGCTCAATCTGCTTAAGTTTGGGAGTTGTTGTTTCCTGATCGCCCTTTATAACAATTACCATTCTTGCAAGGCTTCTTGATTGAGAAACATTTACCCTAAAAAATCCCTGTTTTTCTTTTATTTTTGCTGCCATTTCATCAAGTTCTGGGATATAAAGCTTATCGCTATTTGTTCGTGGCTCCTTTTTTTCTACTTCAAATTTAACTTGCCTTGTCATTTCTTCTGTTTCTCTAACTGTGCTGTTTTCTTTAAGGATTTTTTTAAATAGCTCAAGCATTAGCCTTGGATCGCTTAGGGAGATTAGAGGCCTTACATGACCCTCTGTTATTACACCTGCAACTAAAGCATCTTTTATTGCGTCGGGCAGACTTAGTAGTCTCATGGTGTTTGAGACTGTAGGAGCGCTCTTTCCAACTCTCTTTGCAACTTCGTTTGTTCCAAGTCCAAACTCATCAATAAGCCTTTTGTACGCTTGCGCTCTCTCAATCGGATTTAAGTCTTCCCTTTGAACGTTTTCAACAATAGACATTTCAAGCATTCCCTGAGGAGTTGTTTCTTTTACAACTACGGGAACCTTTTCAAGTCCCAAGGCTTTTGCAGCTCTCCATCGCCGCTCACCTGCTATAATCTGGTATCCGGCCGGAGTTCTAGCAACAACTAGTGGCTCTAAAATTCCTTGCTCTCTTATAGATTCCATTAATTCCGCAAGCGAATCAGAAGCAATAATTCCTCTTGGCTGAAGAGGATTTGATTGAAGCATACTTGTGTCTATCTCAAAAATTCTTTCTTCGTTATCCATTTATGACCTCCACCCAACTTTTTCCTCTTAATTTTCTAAAGCTGACTATGCCCTCCATTACTGCAAATAATGTATAGTCATTGCCCATTAAGACTCCTTTTCCTGCAAAAAACTTTGTTCCTTTTTGTCTTACAATAATATTTCCGGGCATTACCTTTTCTCCGCCGTAAAGCTTAACGCCTAAGCGCTTTGAGCGCGAATCTCTATTTCCTCTTACTGCTCCCTGTGCTTTTGTATGTGCCATATAGAGCTCTGTGAAAAGCTAATGTATTTTACCTCGAATTTTTCACGAAAGTCAAGACATCAAAGTGACTCAGAAGCTTACTTTATTGCGGATGCTTTGCTCTCAATTTTTTCAATTAAAATTTTACTCAAAAGGGGTCTAAATCCAATGGTCCTTCTGTATCTTACTTTTGCTTTAAATTTGGAAACTCTTATTTTTTCTCCCTTTTTCTGTTCCAGTATTTTTGCTTTGACAAAAGCACCGGAAAGCTTAGGTTTGCCAATTTTTACCGATGCATCTGAAACCAAAAGTAAAACATCCTCAAAAGTTACAACGCTGTCTTTGGCTTGCGGGAGTTTATCAACTTCCAAAACGTCTCCAGCTGCAACCCTATATTGCTTGCCGCCTGTTTTAATAACTGCGTATTCCATTTTGGAATTATATCAAAATCCTATCTAATTTCCAATACTTTTTTATCTTTGCTCTCTCCTTTATCAACCGCCGAAAGAAGCCCGAGCAATATAAAACTTGACAAAAGAGAACTCCCGCCATAAGAAACAAAAGGAAGCGTAACTCCAACAACAGGGGTAAGCCCAACGTTCATACCAACATTTACAAAGAACTGGGAAAAAAGTATGAAAAAACATATCAAAGCAAAGATTTTAGAAAAAGTATTCTCAAGTCGCATAAATATCAGAAATATTCTATAGAAAAGGATTGAAAAAATTATAAGTATTCCTAGAGCGCCAATAAGTCCTAATTCCTCCGCAATTGTTGCAAAAATAAAATCTGTATGTCGCTCTGGAAGAAATCTTAGAGCCGACTGCGTGCCCTGTCCTAAGCCCCTGCCAAAAAACATTCCTGAACCTACTGCAATGATTGATTGAATTGCGTTATAAGAAGTCCCAAGAGGATCCAAGGAAGGGTTAATGAAAGTCAAAAGCCTCTGTTTTTGGTAATCATGTAGAAAATTCCAAATGACAGGAGAGGCAGCTATAACAAAAATCAATCCTGATGCAAAAAACTTAAGCGGAAATCCAAAAACAAGAAGCGCCAACACCACAACGAATAAATATATAAGGGCGTTTCCCAAATCAGGCTGTAAAAAAATTAGAAAAGCAATTGGAAAAAGATACGCAAAAATCTTAAGAAAAGCAGTGAGCTTTGGTTTTTGCTCACTTAGATAAGCTGCAAGAGATATAGCAAGGAAAGGTTTTATAAATTCAGAGAACTGAATTCTAAAACCAAAAAGCTCGAACCACCTTACAGCTCCTCTGCTTTCTATTCCAAGGAATAAAAGCAGCGCAAGTACTACAAGTGAGAATATGTAAATTGGAGTCCCCCAGAGCCGCAGTATTTTATAATTTATATTTGTGCAAAGAAAAAAAGCAACAAGAGAAATAAAAACAAAGAGCATTTGGCTCCAAAAAAGAGAAGAACTAACAGAAAAAATAACTGTGAGGCTTATTATTACAAGTGCAAGCACCGGTGCCAAAAGATAAAAATTAACATGGGACAGAAATCCTCTATTCATTTTGCTGGCCCGCCTAGACTCGTCCGTTTGACTGGCGAGGCTGGAATAACCCTAAACTTCCCCTTTGAGATAGAGTTAACCAAGGCTCTTCTTTTTATCTCACTTTCGAATTCTTTGGGCCAATCTTCTATTTGCACCTCAACCCGCTCATCCAATTTTGTTCCGAGCTTTTTTCTTTCCTCCTGAATTTTCCTCACAATATCCCTGGCCTCCCCTTCCGCCTCAAGCTCGGGAGTTATTTTAAAACCAAGATTAACATTTATCTTCCCTTTTTTATATTCTGCCGTCTTTATGTTAAGCTCGGAAAGTAAGAGGTCTTCCAAATCTTTCGGCAGCTTTGCTTCCAAAGAGTAAGTTATTGTACTGAGCGGTTGGCGCACTCTGATGTTGTTTTCTTTTCTTTGAGAATGGCCCATTTCAACAATTTTTCTAACTAGTTCCATTTGTGAAATGAGTTCTTTGTCAAAATTCTTTTCTTCCGGCCATAACTCCAAATGAACTGATTCTTCTCCAGCTAAATTCCTAAATATCTCTTCAGAAATAAATGGCGCAATTGGCGAAAGAAGCTTTGACAAAGTTATCAAAATTTCAAAAGTAGTTGCATAAAAGGCATTTTTGTCTTCTTGGCTTTTTGCCGAGGGTCCGACCCTATCCCGAGAGCGCCGAATGTACCATGTTGAAAATTCCGAAATAAATTTTTGCAATCTAGAAATTGCCCCTACCGTATCAAAGTTGTCCAAATCGCTTGATACTTCCTCAATCAATCTGTTGAGTAATGACAGAATCCATTTGTCTAAAACGTCTTCAGATTTTATCCCATTGCCTTTACTCCAACTGTCAACGTTCGCATAGGTAACAAAGAAGCTATAAGCATTCCATAAAATTAGCACTGTTCCTTTAACTTGCTGCCTGTATGCTTCTTCTGAAATTATTATGTCTTCTCCATGCATTACAGGACTGCCGAGCAAATAAAGTCTGAGGGCGTCTCCGCCATATTTTTGCAGCAGTTCCTTTGGATCGGGATAGTTTCCATAGTTTTTGCTCATTTTTCTGCCGTCAGTTCCCAAGATTACTCCCTCAACCACTACATTTTTAAATGCGGGTAAGTTATA
>JACPDD010000037.1 GCA_016184205.1 Candidatus Levyibacteriota bacterium
TTTTGGATTTTGTCTGGACAAAAATGAGAAAAACACTCAAGAAACGTCTTCTTATTATGGATGAGGCATGGTATATGATGAAGCATGAAGACTCAGCTTCTTTTGTATATGGAATTGCAAAGAGAGCCCGCAAGTATTACCTTGCTCTAACCACTGCAACCCAGGATGTTTCTGATTTTTTGACTACAGAATATGGCAAAGCGGTCTTATCCAATTCCTCAATTCAAATGCTTATGAAACAAAGCCCAACCGAAGTTGACTTGGTATCTAAGGTATTTTACCTGTCAGAGGGCGAGAGGATGTTTTTGTTAGGAGCCGGAATTGGAGAGGGACTTTTCTTTGCCGGACAGAATCATGTTGGGATGAAAGTAATTGCTGCGCCATTTGAGCACAGCATAATAACTTCAAACCCGGAGGAACTTTTAAAAATGCAACAGCAGAATATTACGCCAATGCAAGAAGAGCCTCTAGCGATTCCAACAAATCCACAACAAGATGTAACGCAATAATTTCGTGATATTATCTTAATATAGTTATGGACGAGCAAGACTCTAGACAGCGCCGCAGGGGCCCCATAAGCCACGGCATTGACATTGTTAACGCAGGAAGGACAGTTGGACAGGGAGTACGGTTAGCGCGCACTGCTGGTGCAGCAGCTGGCGTAATTGGCGCTAATATTTGGATAGTTGTTGGAATTATTGTTGGGATTACCTTGGTAACATTTATATTGACTTTGTCTGGAGGGTCCGCCGCCGGCATCCCAGAAGACGGAGAAGATCAGACAAGCACCGCACCGCCCGGCGGAGAAGACAATCCGATTGTGATATCGGGAACTGGAGAGGCTTGCGTAACTCCTTTTGCGGGAACGGGATACTGCTCTGTAGATTACCTTTTGAAATATTTTGGCGGGAACAGAAGTAAGGCGATTGTTGCGTCTTTGATTTGTCAATCTGAAAGTGGAAGCTTCCCGCTCTCACTTAACGACACTTGCTCAACTAATGACTACAGCATAGGCCTCTTTCAAATTAACGCAGTTGCACACTGCGCCGGCGCCTATGCTAACCTATCTTGTAACAACTTACTGAGTTCGGCCAGAAGAAGCGCTTGTCTTGCAGGATGGTGGGACCCCGAACAAAACATCCAGCAGGCACTCTCAATATCAAGCGGAGGATCCAGCTGGGTAAATTGGGGAACGTGGCTAAGCGCAGGCAAAACCAGATTTGGAGTTAAGGACATATTGACGCAGTGCAATGTATCTCTTTAATTTAATCTATGATCAAGAATAAATATATATTATTATCCTTCTTATTAGGGCTGGCAATTCTTACGGGAGTTGGTTTTTTAGTACCCAAGACAAAAATAAGTGCTCCGACCCCATCGCCCACTCCAATACTCCCGGAGCCAACCACGATCAATAAGCTACAAAAATTAAACATATCGGGGATAGAGACTAATGATTTTACAGCGTCTCCAATAGCAACAAATGCTCAGGGGGATGTTGAATTTGCAAAAACACCAGACTATGAGATTGGATACCTGAAACAATTCAATGAATTCATACTTAACATATGGACTCCCACACTAGCTGCTAGAAATGCCGCGGAGAATGAATTTGTCAACAGACTTGGAATTACCAAGGATCAGGCTTGCAGACTAAGCGTTAGTGTAGCTCAAAACTACTCCTCGGAGTTTCCTGGATCCGAAAACAGAAAGCTTAGCTTTTGTCGGTAACTATTCCTGGACCCTAATGGGCATTATCAGATGAAGAAAACTGCTATCTCCTGCGATTTTAAAAACACCGGCATTTAAAGGTCCTGTCATTTCAAAAACCATATCTTCCTCATCTATGTTTGACAACAGCTCCAAAAGATATCTTCCGTTAAACGCTATCTCATTCTCTTCCCCTTCAACCCTTGCTTCAACTTCAACGCTTCCTTGCCCAACCGAAGGAGTACTTGAGGAAACGGTAATTTTATTTTTTCCAATTGCCATCCTTATAATTCCACTTGTTTCCCTTGCAAACACCCAGCATGTTTTAACTGCGCCGTGCATTTCCTGCCTATCAAACGTTGCTTGCGCGGAAAAGTCCGAGGGGATTATTTTTTCATAGGCAGGAAACTCCGCCTCAATAAGCCTTCCCACAACCTCCATGTCTCCCTGTGAAAACACAACCTGATTGTTTTCCGAAGAGACACATACTTTTACCGAGCCCTCTTCCTTTAAAGAAATTAATTCTCGTAGAATTCTTGATGGTACAAGAATAGTTTTTTTCAATCCCCCGGTTTTTTTCTTTACGCCCGCGGCTATTTTTTTAAAAGATAGCCTATATCCATCCGTTGCCACAATAATCCTATCCCCTCCCTTTTCTCCTATCAAAACCCCAGACAATGCTGGCCTGCTTGAATCTAGACTGGAAGCAAAGACAACCTTTTTTAATTCTTTCTCCAAGAGTTCTTTTTCTACTTCAATTATCTCTTCTCCTTTCTTTTCATAGAGAAGAGGGAAGTCGTTTGTTGGTTGTGTTTGAAGTTGCATTTTTGTTTTTGGGGTTTCTATAAAAAGAGTGTTTTCTTTTGTGTAAACATCAATTTTCCCGTTTGGTATATTTCCCAAAAGTTCCAGGAGGGTTCTTGCAGGAACAGATGTCTCTCCATCTTCCTCAATGCCTGCTGGCAACCTACCTATTATTCCAATTTCAAGGTCTGTTGCTGATACAGAGAGTTCTTTTCCTTTTGCTGTTATCAAAAAGTTTAGAAGAGCTGTTAATTGGCTTCTGTTTGATACGGCATGGGAGATAAACGGAAGCTTCTTGTTTATGTTTTCGGAAAGTAAGGAAAACTTCATTTTTTCTTAAATATTTCTATTTGTAGTTGTAGTAGTCTATCTGGATAAGTGGAAAAAAGCAACAAACAAGAGCGAAAAATGTGTGGATAAGTAGTGGACAAAAATGAGAACAAGGTGTTTAAAACCAGCACGTCCCTGTTAATCCACATTTTTACCCCCCACATACCCTCTTACCTTCAACACCTCCGATGCAAATGTGCCTTGAGACAGTAGTGTCTCAATTTTTCCCACCCCATGCATAACAGTTGTGTGGTCTCTCCCGCCAAGAACATTTCCTATCTCAACAAAGGTAAGGCCGTAATCTTTCTTTAGGAGATACATTGCAATTTGTCGTATTTTAACTAAAGAAGCATCCCTTTTGCCGCCCTTAATAAGAGTTGGCTTAGTTTTGTAAAAGGAACAGATGCTTTTAATTACATCGTCTGGGTGGTTGTTCACAAACTCTTCTTCTTTGTTTCCCAATACCTGCTCTGCAAGTTCGGTTGTTGCCTCAACGCCCTGTGCCTGTGCAATTGTTATTAGTCTTAAAAGTATTCCCTCTAGTCCTCTTGCGTCTTGGACTTTCTCTGCAAGTTTCTTTGCAACTTCAATTGAAACAGGATGATTGTACTTTTTAGCCTTAATAAGGAGTATCGCGGTTCTTAGTTCAAAATCAGGCGCAGAGATGTCAACGGCAAGTCCCCCAGCAAATCTGGAAGACAGCCTTTTCTCCATGTTCTTTATCTCCGAAGGGTGTCTGTCGGAAGAAAGAACTATTTGAGAGTCTTTGTCTACAAGGGTATTAAAGGTATGAAAAAGCTCCTCCTGAACCCTTTCTTTCCCTGCAATAAATTGAATATCATCTATTATCAAAAGCTCTACATCTCTAAATCTTTTTTTCATTCTTGCTGTGTCATTTGACCTTATTGCCTCAACGACCTCGTTTGTAAATTCTTCGCTTGTGATATAGGAGATTTTTTTATGGGGAAAGTTCTGATAGACCTCGTTTGCAATCGACTGCATAAGGTGGGTTTTTCCAACGCCAACAGGCCCATAAATAAAAAGAGGATTATAGCTCTCTCCTATCTTCTTAGCTACTGTCTGAGCGCTCACATAAGCAAGTTGGTTGCTTGAGCTGACGGCAAAATTTTGAAATGTGTAATCTTTCCTGACCCTAGGTAGGTGTCCAATTGTAGTAGGTGTCCTTTCTTCTTGGACAAAAAGGGGCCCACTCTCAGCTGACTTGTTCTTCTCTGCCTCGATTGTTTTTGGGATAAAAATTATTTTTGTATCAATTCCGGTGTGTTTGTCTACGGTTTTTTTAATCACATCATAAAACCTCTTTCTTAGAAGATCTATTATCATAGCTGAGGGAACTGCGATTGTTGCCACTTCCTTTTCAAAGGAAATAAGAGATGTTCTGCGAAATAGAGTTAGGTAGTTTGCTTTGGATACTCCCGTCTCAATTTCTCCGAGAATCTTTTTCCACAATTTAGAATTTTCTTCCATTAGTTTTTTTAAGGCTACTTGGGTACTCGGGCAGATGTCCGCTTAGTC
>JACPDD010000024.1 GCA_016184205.1 Candidatus Levyibacteriota bacterium
CGGAGTGCTGTACGTATTGGACGAGCCTTCCATAGGACTCCACCAAAAAGATAATAAAAAACTTATAGACACGCTTAAAAGACTTAAAGAGTTGGGGAATACAGTTTTAGTTGTTGAGCATGATAGGGAAACTATGGAATCATCTGATTTTTTGGTTGATTTTGGTCCTGCAGCCGGAGACAAGGGCGGAGAAATTGTTGCAAAAGGAACAGTAGATGAGATTAAAAAAAACAAAAATTCTAAAACTGGCGAGTATTTATCGGGAAAAAAGAAAATTAGAATTGAAATAGATAGGGTTGTTAAGGAAACCAAAAATAACCTAACCATCCAAGGCGCCCGCGAGCACAATCTAAAAGACATTAATGTTTCCTTTCCTTTAAACAAATTTATAGTTATAACCGGAGTCTCAGGAAGCGGCAAATCTACTCTTATTAATGACATTTTGTACCACGCTCTCATGCAACTTAAAAATCCATATCACAGGGAAAAACCTGGAGAATTTAAAAATATTCAAGGCTATGAGAACATAAAAAACGTATTCTTAATTGACCAGTCTCCCATAGGAAGAACTCCAAGAAGCAACCCTGCAACTTATACCGGCTCTTTTACCTACGTAAGAGACTTATTTGCTAAAACTAAAGACGCAAAACTCAAAGGCTATGGCGCCGGACGGTTCTCCTTTAATGTAAAAGGCGGAAGATGTGAGGCATGCCAGGGAGAGGGGCAAATAAAAATAGAGATGCAGTTTTTACCGGATGTTTATGTCACATGTGAATCCTGTAGCGGTCTTCAGTACAACAGTGAAGCCTTGGAAGTCGCGTATAACAACAAGAATATAGCGGAAGTTTTAGCAATGAGCGTTTCAGAAGCTCTCTCCTTTTTTACTTCCGTTCCCGGACTTTCCCATAAGTTGCAGACTTTAAATGATGTAGGGCTTTCTTACATAAAAATAGGCCAGCCTGCACCAACACTTTCAGGAGGGGAGGCACAAAGAGTAAAGCTTGCAACTGAACTAGCTAAAAGAGGAGGCAATGCTCTGTATTTACTGGACGAACCCACAACAGGACTCCATTTTGCAGATTTGGAAAAACTTTTACAAGTACTTAGGAGATTGGTAAATATTGGAAATACTGTTATAGTAATAGAACATAATCTTGATGTTATTAAAAACGCAGATTATATAATTGACCTAGGCCCTGATGGGGGAGAAAAAGGCGGAGAAATTGTAGCACAGGGTTCGCCGCAAGACATTGCCGCAGATAAAAATTCCTACACGGGTCAATTTCTAAAAAAGATTTTATAGATGAGAAAAATACTTTTTTTTGTAATACTTGCTCTCTTTCTTTTTTTCCCCAAAAACATAGCGGCCGCAGACAATTTCTCAACTGACTACAACGTTTCATATAACGTTTCTTCAAATGGCCGCATCCATGTAACCTTTAAGATTACTCTCACAAATAAAACAGAAAATTACTATGCGTCCTACTATAAAATTCAATTAGGCGTCTTGGACATAGAAAATATCAAAGCGTCCGACGGGCAGGGAGCTATAGCCCCGGACATTACAAAAGAGGCTGACGGCACAACCGTAGGACTGCCCCTCAACCAGAGAGTTGTTGGTAAGGGAAACAAGCTCACTTTTGATTTATCTTTTGACACTAGGGACATTGCACAGAATTTAGGCCGAATCCTAGAGGTTAACATACCAGGACTTTCTAATCAGGATGACTTTGACTCATTTTCTGTAAATGTTCTGACTCCAGTCCAGCTAGGCCCTCCTGCTTATTTAAAGCCCGCGCTCATAAATGCTTATTCAAACAACTTAACTTTTAATAAAGATACTCTGGGAAAATCCGGAGTTTACATTGCATACGGAGATTACCAAGTGTACTCATTTTCTCTTACCTATCATCTCTACAACAAAAACCTTTTCCCTGTAAAAACAGAAATAGCATTGCCTCCTAAAACCAATTACCAGGACGTAGCAATAGGACAAATCAGTCCGCCTCCGACGAATGTAATAGTGGATTCTGATGGAAATTGGCTGGCTCAGTACGCGCTTGCTGCATCTGAGAGGTTGGATATTAAAGTTGTAGGCAAAGCAAGAGTATACTTAACTCCAAAAAAAGAAGAACTTCCAGGCAGTCTTCGCTCTATGTACCTAAGGGAGCTTCCTTACTGGCAAAGTGAAAATGCACAAATAAAAAAGCTTGCTCAAGAACTTAAAACTCCACAAGCAATTTATAACTATGTAGTGAAAACTTTAAGCTACGATTTTTCAAGGGTAACAACAAATAAACCAAGGCTAGGAGCGGAAAAAGTTCTTGCTACCCCTAACTCAGCCGTATGCCTTGAATTTACAGATCTTTTTATAGCAATAGCAAGGGCTGCAGGAATTCCTGCAAGGGAAGTAAACGGGTATGCTTACACAAAAAATTCCAGGGAAAGACCTCTCTCTTTGGTAAAAGACATATTGCATGCATGGCCGCAGTACTGGGACAGCGAGAAGAAAACCTGGGTTATGATTGACCCAACTTGGGGAAATACCACAGGAGGAGTAGATTATCTAAGCACCCTTGATTTTGACCATTTTGCATTTGTTATAAAAGGAAAAGACAGTAGTTATCCGGTTTCTGCGGGCGGGTACAAACTGCCGGGCGGAGAAGACAAAAAAGACGTACTAGTAGAAGTTGACTTAGACTTTGAAGAAAGTCTGCCTGTTTTTAAAACCGATTTAATAATAAAGAAATCCGCTTTTCCCTGGTCGCCTCTGTCAGGAACACTTGTAATCAAAAATGAAGGTAGCCAAATTTCTAAGCCTCAAGTCCTAACTGTTGACACCCAAATTTTAAGCCCGAAACACCAGGAATTAAGCCTGGAAGCAATTGCACCTTACGGACAAACCACAATACCTTTAAAATTTACGACTTCTTCCTTTTTGACAAAAAAGCAGGACCAAGTTAAAATCACAATCGGGCAGAAGTCTATAACGGTCAACGTTAAAATTGCTCCGTTTAATTTCACAAATGCTCAACTTTTGGCAGGAGGTGCGGCAATTGTACTATTTACCATCGTCATATCGGCTGTTGCCACAAAACTTTGGCATTTACATCTTTTTAAACCACAGAGGTAATACCCTCTATGTTGGCAAGGCAAAAAACTTAAAAAGCAGAGTTTCATCTTACTTTCGGTCTTCAGCTGAGCTTGGTGAAAAAACCAAGCAGCTTGTAGGCAAAGTCAAGAAGATTAGGATTATTAAAACGCAAAGCGAAATTGAATCGCTTCTGCTTGAAGCTTATCTTATTCAAAAATATAAACCTTTCTATAATATCCGCCTTAGCGATAATAAATCATACCCATTAATAAGAATAACTATAAAAGAGAAGAATCCGGCCGTCTTGCTATCAAGAAAGGAAGATGACAAAAAATCAATTTACTTTGGCCGTTATCCCAGTTCTTCTTCGGCGCGTTCGGTTCTACGAACTGTAAGAAGGATATTTCCTTACCAGTCTGTTGTTAATCATGCAAAGAGAAGATGTCTGTACAACCATATTGGGCTATGTCCATGTCCGCCGCTTTTTACAACAGGGCAGGATATAAAAGAATATAGGAAAAATATCTTAAGAATTGTTCAGTTTCTTAAAGGTAACAGCAAGAAAGTTCTAAGACAACTTGAAGGAGATAGAAATTTATACAGCAGGCGGGACGAATTTGAAAAGGCTGCCGCGGTTCAAAGACAGATTAGTGCAATTGAATACATTACAAGTCCTACTTATAAACCTTTTGCTTATGAAGTCAATCCAAATCTTGAGGAAGATTTAAGAAGAAAAGAAATGGATTCACTAATTGCTGCTCTAAAAGAAAAGGGAGTTGGCGTTGAAAATCTTAATAGAATCGAATGCTATGACATATCTAATATTTCAGGCAAATTTGCAGTTGGCTCTATGGTTGTTTTTGAAAACGGAGAAAAAAATACTTCTCAGTACAAAAGGTTCAAGATAAAAGAAACTGCGGGGCCAAATGATTTTGCAATGATGCAGGAGGTTCTGAGAAGGCGGTTCAAAAGAGACGGATGGGCTATGCCAGACTTAATTGTAATTGATGGTGGAAAAGGACAGATATCAGCAGCTTTGAAGGTTTTGAGGCAATCGAATATAGATATTCCCGTTTTAGGCCTTGCCAAAAGACTAGAAACCATTATTACTTCCGACTTGCAGGAAATTTCTTTACCTAGAGGGTCCGACCCTTTAAACTTAGTTATGAAAATTAGAGATGAAGCTCACAGATTTGCAATAACATATCATAGAAGGTTGCGCTCAAAATCTATAAACGGGTGACTTTATAGCTATAAGGCAAATAGAGAAACGAAGCAGGGGAGTCGTCTAGAATATATTTTTCAAAGTTAGCATATATCTTTTTTCTTTCATCAACGCTAACCTCTTTTCTTCCATCCTCTAAGAGCTTGTCAATTCTCAAATTTCTATATCTTGTAATATTGCTAGGTTGGCCTGAATGCCAAAGGGGATATTCATCCGGATCTTTTGAAATGTTAAAGTCTCCTAGGAAAATTTGAAATATAGACGGTATTGAATCAACAACCTCCACAGTCGCATTGACATTCAGCTTTTTCCAACTCTTTGCAACTTCTTTTGCACTATCTTCGTATTGGGGCAAAGTCTTTATTTTAAAAGATAGCTTAGCACTACCGCTTGCTTCAGAAAGCAATAGCCTTGCGTGGTCATAGTTTTGCTTAATTGGCATATTAACAGACTCACTTCTTGCCCAAGAATTTGGCGTAAAGGGACTTGAGTTTCTAAGTCCTTGGGCAAATGTGTCAGGCAAAGCATATGTTAGTGCTTTTCTCACTTTACTCCCGGAAAGGGTTGAGTCTTGGGTATTGTAAAAAAGCGCTACTAATTTTTCTGAATTAACGTTTTTTGTGATACGAACTTGCTTAAAAGACTCGAATGTTGAATTCTTAAACTTAACATCAGAAAGTCCCCAAGCATCTGAAACTTCTCCTAAAACAAAGGCGGTTTTCAAAGAATCGTAAGTTGGGTAGAATTGGTAAGTTATTGTATCGTATTTATTTTTCCGTGAAGCAAGAGTCATACTCTCAACAAAATTGCCATTAAGTTTTAAGCCTTCCAGTTTGTATTCTCCTACACCTGTAAACCCTTTTTTAAAAATTGGCCGCGAAACTGTTACTAGAAATGGGGAATAATTGTCCTTTAGTTTAAAAACAATAGTATAGTCATCTGGCCGCTGAACCAAAACGTCCGAGAACCTATAGTTCACGCTCCTGCTGGTAAACCTTTGCCCGTCAGAAAAAAAGACGTCTCTTTTAATTTTAAATGTATATTTCTTGCCGTTTTCTTCTATTTTCCAGGACGTTGAAAGCGAGGGCGATATCTTGCCATTATTGTCAACTTTTGTTAAACCGTGGGACACGTTTAGAAGTACAAACGAAGGCAAAGAGTTTACGTCATAAGCACCTACCAAACCTACAGTTTCTTTATGGGCAAAAGGAAACCTGCTAATAAAAAAATCTTTGGTTAGAAAGAGAATAAGAAAACTAAGCAGTCCTGCAACAAAAAATAAAAGGACAGTCCGGCCGTGATTTTTTAGGTATGCCCTTATAAGCCATATAATGAGACGTTTTCTTTTAAAGAAAATCATAAAGCCAGCTAGCGGGGCATAAGAAGAATTACAGATAGAATTCCAAAGGCTGCTGAGAGAGCTATTGTTCCTACAAATAGAATCTTCTCAAGGCTTCGTCTACTTCTGTAGAATTCTCCTCCGCCGCCAAATGCAGAAGACAATCCGCCACTTTGATTCTGGAGTAAAACTGCGCCGATCAAAAGTATGGAAATAACAATCTGCAAAAAAAGAATAACTATCATATTTTCGGTATTTAAGCTATTATATAATCCTGAGGACTGCTTTGGCAAGTTTTTTAGGGCTGTGGTATATAGGGAAATTTTCATTAACCAAATCGCCATATACGCAAGTTACGCTGTTGCCCTTGTCACCGCTTAGGGGGCCTACTGAGTATTCCTTGCAAAACTTCTCAGGTATTTTACTTGAAACGTTATTGTTAATGAGAAACGTGTCAAAAGGCTGAAATCCGCAGTGTTTTTTTATGGCGGCGATAAAGTCGGATACAGAGTAATTTGGTGTCTCAAAGAACTTATTGGCAACATTTACTACAAAGATTTTCTTAGCTTTTGAGCTTCTAAGCTCTTCTGTAATTTTAGGCGTAATTAAAACCGGCAAAATAGTCGTATATAGGTCTCCCGGGCCAGCGACTATCACATCTGCTTCCCTAATAGCTTCAAGGGCTCTTTTGTCAACCTTTGGGTTTTGTGGATGTATATAAAGGCGCTTAATTCTTCCTTTAAAGTTTCCCAAGTCTATGTTTTCTTCGCGTCTTACAATATGTCCGGTTGAGGTTTTTGCCCGTAAAGATACTCTTGTTAAGGCAGATGGGAAAATGTTTGCCTTAACTTTGAATATCTCCTTCATTCTTCCTATGGCATCATTTAAATTATTTGCGTTAAGCATTAAGGCGGCAAACATCAAGTTCGCAATTTTTTGCCCAGGCAATATATTGTCCGGTCCGTATCTTTCTCCTGGGAATCTAAACTTTAAAAGGTCTGTCATGACTTTATCAGCCTCAGATAGCGCAATCATGCAGTTGACAATATCTCCGGTTGGCGGGATTTTATAATATCTTCTTATTCTCCCTGCAGAGCCTCCATCGTCAGCCACGGAAACAATTACGTTAATGTCATGAAACTCACTTTTTATTCCGGAGAGCAAGTTAGCAGTCCCAACGCCACCGCCTAAACAAACTATCTTTTTATTAACCATTCTATAAACCCCACAGCTGCGGAAAGGAAAATTGCCGACACTACAAAAGCAAAAAACGTATTAAACGAGACTTGGGGAACAATAAACCCCGCAAAGTTCGCTCCGGTAAAGACAAAGGAAGATATTTTAATCTGAGGCACAAAAACAGTAGCTAGATACAGAATTATTGTATTTGTCAAAAATGAGAACAAACCCAAAGTTATGAGGTTTAAGGGCAAGGATAAAATATTCAACACTGGCTTAAGCGTCATAAAAAGCAGGGAAAGAATTAATCCTCCAAGAAGATAGGTTGTAAATCCTCCTTGGATAGCAACTCCGTTGTTTGCTTGCGCTAAAAGGAAAAGCGCAAGACCATACACAAATGTATTTCTAATAATACTTTTCATGCGTGACTAAAATGCTAGCAAAGTCGGCATAGGCCTGTCAAATGAAACATATATGTATAATAAGGCTGTGATTTTACCAAATTTCTCTGAAGAATCAAAATTATGGAAAAAGAGATTTAAATATGTAATTGGAGTTGATGAAGTAGGAAGGGGAGCGTTTGCAGGCCCTGTGTCTGCGGCAGCAGTAGTATTTGAATGCCAGACAGAAGAGTTAAGTGAGCTTGGTATTAATGATTCAAAATTACTCAAGCCCCGCCAACGTAAAAAACTTTCGAAATTAATACAAGACGGCAGCATGGCTTATTCGATAGCAACCGTCGGAGTCCCTGCAATCAACAAAACTGGAATAGGGAAGGCAACTCAAACTGCTTTTAGAAAAGCCATAGGTGACGTTTTGGCACAGCTTTCCAAAAATACTGAATACTCCATACTAGATACTAAATACTATGTCTTGGCGGATGGGTTTCATATTAAGTACGTAAAAAAGATTGGCCTTAAGAATCAAAAGGCAATTGTAAAAGGGGATAGAATTAGCATTTCAATTGCCGCAGCATCTATTATTGCAAAAGTCCACAGAGACTTACTAATGAAAAAGGCTTCGAGGAAGTATCCTAAGTACGGCCTTGGCAGAAATAAAGGTTATGGAACCAAAGAGCACCGCGAAGCGATTAAAAAATACGGACTACTAAAAATCCACCGCACCTCTTTTAATCTGTCAAGGTTCGAAAAATAACACATCTATTCTTTTTGTGGAATTTGTCCGAAAGCAGTTTTTATAAGGTTAGCGGTCTTGTTGCCTATGATTCTTTTGCCGGACTGCTTTGCTGCGATTTCTTCAACAGACATATTTCTTATATCATCTAGCGTTTGCAGGCCGGCTCTTAGCACGCGTCCTATTATAGATGTTAAAATTGACCTCTCTTGGGAAGAAAGTCCGTCTAAGAAATCTCTCCATCCGGGTGGAGGATTGATGCTCTCGTTATGTTTCCGTCGCCTAGCAAACGAACCTATATGAGCTCTGGGAGAAAAAATCAACAAATCATTAAGATTTGTGGTTCCTTCGTAGTTACTGACAATTCCCGCAACTTGTTGGGCAAGAACAACAATGTCTGTCTTAGGCATTCCTTCATGTGGATTGTTTCTTATCACTTCACTCATAAATCTATCTCAAGTGAGCGCCTTCGAGAGGAATCGAACCCCCATTCCTGGTTCCGAAGACCAGTGCTCTATCCGTTGAGCTACGAAGGCTAACTGGCTTGTCCAATTTGGACTTGTATAGTATACTAAATCGAACTCAAATTAAAAAGGGCCGCTAGCTCAACTGGCAGAGCATCTCCCTCTTAAGGAGACGGTTACAGGTTCGACTCCTGTGCGGCTCACAAATCAACAGTTATTAACAATAAGTGGAAGGAACTAACAGAAAGTTAATGGATTATACTTATATGAGCAAAGAAGACAGAAAAAATATGGCTAATTCGATTGAATTAACAGAAGCAAGGAAATATCTGGTTGATCTTGTACCACAAGCTGGAGAAACTCTGAAAAGATATTTTGCCTCTCGTGATTTTACTCAAAGAAACAAAGATGGAGTAGATTTCACAACTCAAGCTGATGAGGAGGTTGATGCGTTTCTAATTGAACAAATAAAAAAGCAATATCCTCAAACCAATTTTTTAACAGAAGAAACTGCACCTGCAGATTACTCCTCATTGGAAGATACAAGTGATCTATGGGTAATTGATCCATTAGATGGCACTATCAATTTTTCTAGAAAACATCCTCATTTTGCAATTTCAATCGGACTTGTTGATAAAGGAGTACCGAAATTAGGCGTAGTGCATATTCCTATGACAGGTGATACTTATTGGGCGCAAGCAGATCAAGAAGGCGCTTTTCTTAACGGCGAACCTATTCGAGTTTCGCCCACGGATAATTTGGGAGAATCGGTTGTTGCATGTGATTGGGCATGGGGACTTGAAAAAAGGCTCAATGTTGTTCGATGGTTGAATAATGTCAGCACTCATATTAGACAAATAAAGTCTATGGGAAGTGCTGTTGCTGATCTTGCCAGTCTTGCAAGTGGGAGAATCGACGCTTATATGCATTCGGGATTAAAACCATGGGATGTAGCCGCGTCTGCTTTACTTATAGAAAAAGCTGGGGGTAAAATAACAACTCCAACAGGTGACCCCTGGAATGTTTTTAATTCTGACATACTAGCATCTAATGGTATTCTACACGAGAGGTTACTGAATCTATTAAATATAAATAGCAACAGTTAACAATCCTAAGGTAATCGTGTAGGGATCGAATTTGTTGCTATGCATACTTATGCATCTTTTAGACCAAATGCATAAGCAAATTCAGAGTTTAGACCGTTAGATAGGAATAAATCAAAGAATTCTCGCAGTCTGTTTAAGATACTAAGCGGATCTCACACAATATGTCTCCAAACAAAATACTTCAAATTCTTAAATTATTCATTGGATGGCCGGTTACACTTGCAGCGGCATTCTTTATTGCAAAAATAATAATTCAGAATAAGTCGGTCATCCAGCGTCTCGGAGATATAAATTTCACCCTTTTGCTTATTTCAATAACTTCATTTTCCCTCTACTTTATTTTTCGCGCATTTCTCTGGCACAAAATTATCTGGGGAAAAGGGCACAGGGAGCAATTTAAAAAAACCGTATATCTTTGGGAGTCCGCAGAAATTAAACGATTTACTCCCGGCTTTGTGTGGACTCTAATGTCAAAAACATTCACCTTCTCAAAAAACGGCCTAGATAAAAAAACTGTCGCTTACTCTTTACTCATAGAAGCAGAGGCATTTTTAGTAGGATGCGCTGTAGTTTCTCTCCTTTCGATACCGTTAGTTATTAATCATTTCTCCATAGAACCATTACTTAGGAGCTTAATCATATTTTTCTTGGTTACAGGTGCAATATTATCTTCCACGGTATTTATTTTTGCAAACAGTCTCACAAAGTATATAAGAAGCCTAAATATCCCATTTATCAAAAAGGCCATCCTTGAGCACGCAACAAATTCTTTACCCTTGTTGTCTCCCATGGCAAACGTCCGCCTCCTGTTAGTAAGCTGTACAAGTGTCTTATTTTTTGGCTTGGCCGTGTATCTAGCAACTATCTCCTTGGCTTTTCTAACTCCGGCCCTAGTTATTAATTTTGTTGGATTCTTTGTCCTTTCTTTACTTTTGGGCTACCTCTCATTTCTAGTACCCATGGGGCTTGGAATAAGAGAAGGAATAATAATTTACGGACTTACTGCCTTTATGCCGCTTTCACTCGCTTCAGCCTGCGCAATCCTTGCCAGAGTGACATTAATTATTTCCGAACTTGTCTTTCTGAGCTTTGCATTCATGTGGAGCAGAACAAAAAATGAATTAGTCCTTAAAACAGAAAATTTTATTTCAGCCCACAAGCCGGAAGTTTTAACCGCTCTAGCAATTATTGCTTATATAGCCTATTTCACAACGGCTTCATTTTTAAGATACGACAACTTCTTCACAGGCAGATTTGACTTGGGAAATATGGACCAGACCGTATGGAACACAATCCATGGAAGGGTATTTGAAACAACCGGGGCAAATGGCACCCAAGCCATTTCAAGACTTACCTCCCACGCAGATTTTATTTTAATTCTCATCTCTCCTTTGTATCTTATTTGGGAAGATCCCAGAATGCTGCTTCTTTTACAAACAGTCGTTTTAGCATTGGGAGCAGTCTTTATATTTAAAATTGCAAAAATGATACTCGGAAGTAAAAACGCTGCTGCCGTTTTTTCTATTTTATTCCTTCTAAATCCTGCCATGCAATTTACAAACCTTTACGATTTTCACCCTGTTACGCTTGCTACAACATTCCTGCTTGGGACTTTTTATTTCTTTATGAAAAAAAAGTACGTTTTATTTCTGCTTTTTGCAATACTTGCCGGCCTTACAAAGGAAGAGATATGGCTTGTTATAGGGCTAATTGGAATATACATGGTGATATCTGAACTTATAAAGATAATGCGCAAAAGTACATCGCCCCACACTGCTAAGAATTTGCTTTGGGGAGGTTTCACTTCAATCGGTTCGCTCCTCACGTTTTATCTTCTAATTTGGGAAGTTATTCCAGAAACCAGGGGAGAGGAACATTTTGCCCTTGCATATTTCTCGCAGTTTGGCAACTCACCTTCAGAAGTAATAAAAAATATAATTCTGTCTCCTTTTAAAGTCATAGAAATGATGGGTACGGACAATAGAATGAAGTATCTTTGGCAACTTTTTATTCCTCTTTCTTTTTTATCCCTTCTCTCTCCAGTTGTTCTAATATTTGCCTTACCTGACTTAACCATAAATCTCTTAAGCAGCAACTCAAATCTTCACCAGATTTACTATCAATACTCGGCCGCAATTACTCCATTTATTTTTATTGCAGCGCTGTTCGCAGTTAAAAACTTAAGCAAGTGGTTTCCAAGAATATCTATTAACATATTGCTAACTTTTCTTATTTTGACAACAATTTTTTCAGCACACAATTTCGGACCGCTGCCTGGGGCGCAATATCCAAATATTGACATGTTCACGCGCCAGCTTGAAGACAGAAAATTAATTCAAACTTTTATTTCCGGCATACCGCAAGAGTATAAAGTGGCTGCTACGAACAATCTGGGTTCTCATTTGTCAAGACGGAGAAATGTTTTTACGATTCCCGAAGGGCTTTCTGAGGCGGATATAATCGTATTTCTTCTTAACGATACGTTTGCTAAGCCGTCACCTAACGCACAAAGAGAAATGGCAGAGAAATTAAAAAATGACCCAAAATATAAACTTTTGCTTGAAAAGGGTAATTTTATTGCTTTAGAGAGAAAATCTATCGACTACAAAACCCCTCAGTAGCCTAATCTTTAGCGGCGAGCTGGAATCGTTCATATCTGTCTGCCATGTAGCCGTTTGGCATTGTTGTCAGTTTCCTAGAATAAAGCAAAAATCCATTTCTAATTGTGTGGTCGCCAAATTTATCATTAAGCCTGTCAACTATAAATTGAACCTTGTCCTTTTTTAAAACATTATCAAATAGGGAAGCAGGTAGATTTTTTGCATCCCCCAGAGAGTGAACCCAGATACTAATTTGTCTTGTGTACTCAGTATTGACTGAACAAAGATGTTTATCTATTATTGGCTTAAGCCTTTTAAAAATCTCGTCTCCTCTGTCAAAATAATCATGGTAAGTCTTGCGTCCCGAAATGTCACATGTCCCACGTAGCGATACACCAACGCCTCTTGCTTTTTTATTAAGCCTTCTTAGCTTCAGACCTACTTCTTCACATAGTTCGTACAAATTCTGCATTACAACCCGCTTATTGTATTCATTGCAGGGCAGACAATAATTCCTTCCGACTGATTTAACATCTTCGGACATATAGTAAGGAACAACATCCTGCTCGTCTTTACCCCAACACATATCAATTAGTACGTTTGTATATGCAGGACCAAATTCCCGAACCAGCTTTTCCTTAGAAAAATCCCTTATCTGCAAAAGACTATAGATTCCAAGCTTGTTAAGCCTTGCCGCAATCCTTTCTCCTATTCCGCAAAGGACAGTAAGCTCCGCGTTTTTATAAATGTCGTCGATATCTTCCTCGGCAATCTTCCCAATGCCATTAGGCTTGTTAATGGAGGAGGCAAGCTTGGCAAGAAGCTTATTGTGGGAAACCCCAACAGATACGGTTATGTACTCTCCAATCTCATCTTTTATCCTATCCTTAATGGACTCGATGACATTCTGCGTACTGCCAAATAAATGAATCGTAGAAGTTATATCCATAAAAACTTCATCCAAAGAAAAAAGCTCTACATACGGAGAATAATTCGAACAAATCCCAAGAAATTTTTTACTTATCTCCCAATACTTTAGAAAATGCGAAGGGGTAAGAATTATATCCGGACAGATTTTCCGCGCTACATAAGTCCTTTCTCCTGTTTTTATTCCCAGTTTTTTAGCTTCTCTGGAAGAGGCAATAATGCAAGTCCTGCCGTTTGCAGCTGTAACTCCTAAGGGTTTTGCGCGAAATTGCGGATTTAGTTGCTGTTCAACGCTGGCAAAGAAAGAATCAAAGTCTATGTGGAGAATCACCCTTTGGGCAGTATTCATAAGTATAACAATAATCGAAAAGAAGACGAAAAACAATAGAACAAAAGGGCGCTTTTGCTATCAAAATTTTTGTATGATATATTTTAATCAATGCGTCAATTTAAGAAAATTGTTGCAGTTTTTATTGCATGGAGAATTCTTCTTTTTATTCCTTTGTTTATAGGCTCGGCGTTTATTCCATACCGAACAGGTTATGACTATACAAATATCTGGAAATTCGTAAGTCCCTACTTTCCCGTATCAAGCCCGCTCCTTTTTCCATGGGCGAATTTTGACGGAGTACACTACTTATCAATCGCAGGAAATGGCTACTTAGATAACCATGGATTTTTCCCTCTTTATCCGCTCTTAATAAGATTATTCTCTGTATTTTTTGGCGGGGGGGAAGCATTCGATTTTGGTTATTTTACTTCCGGATTTCTAGTGTCCAACATTTGCCTTGTTCTTGCTCTTTTGATGTTTTACCGACTTTTGTCTTTAGACTTTTCAAAAAATAAAGCATTAGAAGCAATAATTTTGCTCCTAGTTTTTCCAACGTCTTTTTTCTTCGCAGGCATTTATACCGAAAGCCTTTTTTTACTATTAATTTTATTATCTTTTTACTTTGCAAGGAAGAAGAAATGGTTTGCATCAAGTATTTTTGGCATGTTTGCTTCCGCCACAAAAATCATTGGGATTGCCATATTGCCGGCTTTAATTTATGAATTTGTAAAAGAAGAAAAGAAATTATCAGCAAAGGCACTGAGCCTACTACTTCCTCCTTTGGGGCTTTTATCTTATGCATTCTACAATTTTTGGCAGTTTGGAAATCCATTCCTTTTTATTGCGGCACATGAAAATATTAATCCTACAAGGTCTGTATATTCTGTTGTTTTTATTCCTCAAACAGTTTTTAGGTATATCAAAATTCTTGCGACAACTTTTGGACAATATGAATGGTGGATTGCGCTTTTAGAGATATCCTCATTTATTTTCGCAGCAGCGATGTTGTACATTGCTTGGAAAAAGAGGGTCCGACCCTCCTATATTATATTTTCAGCTCTTGCCTTTCTTGTGCCGATCTCATCGGGAACGTTTAGTGGGCTACCACGCTACATTGTGGTACTTTTCCCAATCTTCATAAGCCTTGCTCTTGTAAAAAATGCGCAGCTGAAAATTATCTATGCTGTTGTATCTGTATTCCTGCTTTTTCTTTTGCTTGCTTTTTTTGCCCGAGGCTATTTTATTGCATAGCTTTATGATAGTATTTTAATTAATGCCCCAAAGCACCCATTACCATCATCTAAAAGAAAAGTGGACAGTACGCCACAGGCAACTGCAAAAAAATCTACTGGAAAAGCATGCGGATTCTCTTCATTGGCTCAGTCAAAATTCAAAACAACTTATGGTAAGTTCTCTTGGGGGATTACTTCTTCTTGCGGCTCCGGGCAAGCATTTGCTTCTGCCTCCTGCTGCATCCGGGCATGAAATAGCAGCAAGCTTAGATAAAAGCGTTTTTCTATCTTCAGACCTTAGCTCTGCACTTCCCGAGCAGGGAACTCCCTTGACGCCTGAGCAAGAGAAGAATGTTATAGAAATCCTAAAACGAAACTTTGGACTAAGCATTAGTGCCGAAGAAAACGAAATAAGGCTTGAGAGAAATTATGGAAGGATTGGCGCAGAACAACATTTGGCTCGCTACCCAGGCGATACAATGTCAACGCACTTTGACAATGAGGATGACGCAAGGCGTTACTGGAGCTCTGGAATGGCCCCAGGATTAGGCGCATGGGGTTATTTTGTTCATGGTCAGCAAATGACCCAGGAAGACGTACAGCGCGAAAAATATTACCTTGCAATTCAGACTTTTTTAGCTCCGGGATACAACCAAAATGTTAAAAAATTCTCGGAATTTCTAAGGTACAAAAAGATGCTTGTTGTAAATCCGGATAACGGAAAAGCCATGGTGGCTGTAATTGGAGACGCTGGGCCTGCGCAGTGGACAAGAAAACATTTAGGAGGTTCGCCTGAAGTCATGCATTATCTAGAAAGAGTGGATGGAGCGCATGTTGGGTCTGTTGTTTATTTTTTCATTGATGACCCAGAAAACAAAGTTCCGCTGGGACCAATTAGTATAGTAAAATAAGTAATATGAGGCAAAAACATTTTTATAGCCACATAGTTGACATAACTTCCATTTCTATTGAAATTGCCGAGATGGATTTGACGCCGGATGAAAGACTTCATCTTCTTTCTCTTGCTGAAAGCAATGTTCATCACGCAGTTTTGGATACGATTCTATCTGAACTTTCAGAAGAAGATAAGAAGGAATTTTTAAAACATGTAAGAGATGAGAGCCATGATAAAATTTGGGATTTACTTAAAGATAAAGTTGAGAATATTGAGAACAAGATTAAAAAAGCAGCAGAGGACTTAAAAGCCGAACTCCACAAAGACATAGAAGAAGTAAAATCTAAGAAATAATCCACCTTCAAGGCCAATTGCATTTGAGAGGCTATATTGCTAAAATTACATATACTCGCGGGTGTAGTTCAATGGTAGAACGCAACTTTTCCAAAGTTGTCACGAGAGTTCGATTCTCTTCACCCGCTCCAAATCAACAAATATCTTTAGCTTGATTAGACTATGTATTATTTTAACTTAACTGGTGAGATAGTAGCTTCTAATGCCCACGACTTAATATTCTATTGGCATAGTAAAATACTTGATGAAAATTATACAGGCACCATTACAATTTACCTGTCTTCAATAGGCGGAGATATTGAATCTGCTATTCGTGTCTACGATTTTTTAAAATCAACTCCAAATAAAATACACACCATAGGATTTGGTCAAATTGATTCATCTGCAATCACAATATTTCTAGCTGGAGATAAGAGAACCGTTTTGAAAAATACTCGTTTTAGATTTCACGAGCCAACCTATCATATTCAGCAAGCAAATTCCATGTTGCCATTTTTCGAAGAGAGAATTCGACTCTTCCAACAGCTAGATAGGAGACTAAAGGAAATTACTTCTCAAGAAACTAAAAAAAGCATGGTTCAGATAAATAAGCTATATTTAGAAGGTAAAATATTGAATACTGCAGATGCAAAGGCTTTAAATATTGTAGACGAAATAGTTAGTGAGCTTCCTAAGCCTACGAACTTATCTTAAGAGGTTTTGATATCTTGTCTCAAAAATTGTAAAATATAGGCATGTGCCTGTAGCTCAATGGACAGAGCAACTCCCTTCTAAGGAGTAGGTTGAAGGTTCGATTCCTTTCAGGCACGCAAATTGAAAATTGTAAATTGATAATTGAAAATTAATTTGGTGGATGTAGCTCAACAGTAGAGCGCCAGGTTGTGGACCTGGAGGTCGCGGGGGCGGCACCCGTCTTCCACCCAAAAATCTTGCCGCGGTGGTGGAATGGCAGACACAAGGGCCTTAAGAGCCCTCGTCCTCACGGGCGTGAGAGTTCGACTCTCTCCCGCGGCACACTCGGGGAGTGGCGCAGTTGGTAGCGCGCGCGGTTTGGGACCGTGAGGCCG
>JACPDD010000025.1:0-16835 GCA_016184205.1 Candidatus Levyibacteriota bacterium
AATTCTATAATCTCCATTTATAATTGCGGTGTTTATAACCGGTTCCGATACTCCGAATAAATTAACTCTTTTTTCAATTATGGTTTTTGCGCTGTTTAGAGCATTGGGTTTTTGATCCGAAGGGATGTTTTTCATATCGGCTCTATAGGTCATACTTGAGCCTCCCTTAAGATCTAATCCTTCTCTAAAAGCAAGGTGCTTATCTATACGTAGAAACTGGAATACCTTATCTTGGCCAAGCGGGAAATTTATCCAAACGGAAACAAGCGTTAAGAAAACTATTAGCCAGAAAAGAACTCGGGCAGACCTTCTCATAGGTTCGAATACCTCACTATGACCCTGAGCGAAGTCGAATGGGTCATGCAAGCATGCTTTCCTCATCTCCTATTACCATTACTTTAGAACCTAAAAGGATTGATAGGATAAAAGGATCGCGCCTTTTCTTTCTAAAGTCAAATTCGTCTTCTGCCATAACAGTATAGTTTATCTCCGAATTCAATCTTTTCTCTTCCTCTCTTATAAGAAGGGCAAGCTCAGGAAGAACAACTGTACCTACCACCAAAACATCTATGTCCTCAGGGCTTTTCTCCATTCTCCTTACAAAGCGTCCTGAAAGTGCTGCGTATTTTATTTTTCCAAGCTTTACTCTGCTTGTCAGCATTGCTGCCCCAAGCCCCAAAGATTTTGCTCCAAGCTTTAGAAGATCAAAGTAAAACGGATAGCTTCTGGATAATGAATAATAAACTCTATTTGCGCGCGGCTCTCTTTCTAAAATCCCTTTCTTTTCCAGGAATGAAAGCTCTCTTCTCACTGCATTAATCTCGTCATTTGTCCTTCTAACCAATTCCCTTACATGGTACATCTCAGAAGGGTTCTCCAAAAACACCCGCAGCAGCTTTACTCTTGCTTTTGATGTTATTAAATCTTCAAACATAAACCTGCCCTCGTAAAAGTAATCCCACCCATAGGGACTCCTTATTTAACAGTTACAACAGCATCTGTGGGCAGGATATGGAACCATATTGTACCCCTGTCAAATTTTATAGGCGCTCCGCTTGCGTCGAAAATAAGCGTCCTTGCTGTCCTTGAATCTTTTCTCCATGTCCCTGTTGTTTTCACACCATCCATAAATATTGTTGCCTTACCCGTTCCTTTAGTTCTATACAAAAGATGGGCATTGTCCTCATATCCGTCATTTGCACTAGTCTCTACCATAGATAATAGCACAATATTTTTACTCGTCAATTGTTTATTTGTATTTCTATCTATCTGAGGACTCCCATTGTTTCTTTTGTATAAATTTGTTGTTCTATCATAGACCCAATCCGTAGCATACTCCTTGTGTCCTTCCCATGGCTCAATATGTAATGTTTGGGATGCAGGTCTTTTAGCAAGCGGCGCATCGTCCTTAAAAGAGTACTGCTCAAAATCAATATCCCACTTGTCTCCTTCTATGTCGTTTGAGTCTGTGATTCCTCGCGTTTTTGCAAATTCCCATAATTTGTCAGTTGTGGAGTACATTGTGTGCTCTGTCTGGGCAGGATGTCCGAGTCTATCGTAATCTCTCCAGAATGTTGGGAATCCTATGGAGAATTGGTTCATATCATTGTATGCACCCCAACCATAGCTATTGATTTGAGACAAAGCATCCGCAGGTCCGGGCTGATTTGCTCCTCCAACATGAGCATACAGGGGATACTGTCCATATTCGGAAATAAAATCTAAAAAGTAAGTTCTTGCAGAACGTATTGGGCCAACTTCTGACGCATCCTGACAATAATATATTGCCAAGAATCTGGTTATTCCCCCTTCTGCTATTGCTTCATACACAATATCTGAAAAGGATAGGCCGGACTGTGGCCTTGCTTTTTCATGATTCTCTATCATAACGCCTAACGGCGCATGCTTCTTCCACCAGCTCTCCTGCTGCTTGGAATATAGGGCTCCATTTAGAGGGCACGGTTGAGTTTTGGGGAGTGTTTGATCAAAGGCTATTTTGTCTCCTACAATCTTAACTTGAGGCGTTAGGGGAGATGCTAGGTTAGAAGCAATCCCAGACTTAGAAAAAAATAAGTAGGATAAACCGGTTGATACTAGAAAAACCATAGCTACAAAAGCTATTCTTATTAATTTTATTTTATCCATTTTAATTTCTAGGCCGGGCTTCTTTCAAAGCTGATACTTCTTCATCTGAAAGATCATGTTCCGCGCCTTTTCCGTCTGCAACTTTTTTTGCGTACCAGCGGGTACCTGACCTTGAGTAGAGACCGGAGATAATAACACCTGTGTCGTTTGCATCAACTAATGACAGTATAAAACTTTGGTCTCCTCCAGTATCTTTAAAAGGGTTGAAACGTAAAAGTCCAACTTTTTGAATATGAAACTTACCCTCTTTTTCTATCTTATCACAATAAGACTTGAGGTATTCAATATCTTTCTTGGCGGCACTTGCATCTTTTAGAAGACTCTCCAAAACCGCCTTCATGCTTCTCTCATTCAGACCCTTTGTAAGCTTGTTGTAGTGCTGCGAAAGTCTCCAAAAAAAAATTGTAAGCCCAAGCAACCAAATTCCTAAAAAAATAACGCCTGCGGCGATAAAATTTACGGGCATAGATAATGCATATATTAGCCTCTTGACATGGCTAAGTCAATAGTGTAATCTGTGCCTACTGACCATGGCTAAAAGAAAAAAGACACTAGAACAAAAAAAGCTAGCTGATATGCGCCATCAGGTCTATTCTTTGGACAGCTACTCTCCTATCTCATCTGTAAAAAGGGAAGTACCAAGCGCAGAGCATTCAACCTCTCTAACCACAGTTTCTTATCTTAGGCATGACATTTTAAAAACTTCCATTCTTACTGCAGCCATTCTTTTTTCCCAAATCTTACTTCTTATTCTAATTAAAAATCGCGTAGTTTCAGTCCCGTTTATTTCATACTAGAATCGTTTTGCAAAGGCGATGAAAGGGGGTGAATTATATGGCATCAATGTATTGTGTTAAATGCAGAGCAAAGAGAGACGACCCAAATGCACAACCAGTAACCATGAAGAATGGTAAGCCTGCAATGAAAGGAAAGTGTCCAGTTTGTGGTACAGGAATGTACAGAATTGGATCATCTTCGTAATTTTCTTGAAGCTTTTTTGAAAGAATTAATTCTATTCAAGAAAACAAAGTGAAAATCCCCGCCTATGGTGGGGATTTTCTTTTGAGGGCTTACTTTCTGGCAAAAAATCCTACCCAATCTCCGGTTTCTATAACATCTAATTCCGATGTTATTCCTTTAAATCCTGCTTTTTTCAATAAGCTTCTTATCTCGTCTGGCTTGTAATAGGCATAAAATCTTTCAAGGACTGCGTTTCCTCTTTTTTCTTTTGTAAATTTTTCCCCTTTCCCAACTCTGTATAAAGAGAAAAATAGTCCACCTTTTTTCAAAACCGAATTTATTTTTATAAGAACAGATAGTAATCTCTCTTTTGGCATATGGAGAAGACTTGCGGATGCCCAAGCCCCATCAAAGCTATTTTCAGTAAATTCTAATTCTTCAAAATCCATAACGAGGAATTTACCTTTAGGAACTTTCTTTCTTGCTATATCAATAAGCTTCTCAGAAAAGTCTATGCCAGTTACAGAAAAGTCTTTGCTGATAAAGTACGAAGCGTCTCGGCCTGCTCCGCAACCAACATCCAAGACTACCGAGTCTTTGGGCAGTTGACCGGAAAAGTAGTCGATCCATTTCTGAAGCCTCCCCCTGAACACAGTCGTAAACGATGCAAATTCTTCAGCATGAATATCGTAACTTTTTTGTGTTACTTCTTTCCAATCTGGGATACTTTTCTGCATATAGGGTTATTTCCCTTTATAGTGGCTGAGTTTGGCGACTTGGACTACGGACACATCCCACAAATTTTCAATCTCTGCCCTGCCAAATCCTGCTATTTCCCAGCTTGCCCACCCAAGAGGATGGCATGGAAGAGTCTCACATACCACCAGAAGTTGGTCTGTAACAGACTTCCTTTGCGGATCCTCGCTTGGGTTTTGGATAGTTACCGGCTCTTTGCCCCAAATTTTAAAAAAATAACGATAGGCATGGTCTGAATTCCCAGCTGCTACAAGCCCAAAATTATACGGTTTCCCTTCGCTTTTTTCTATTACAAAATTTGCAATTGTCTCTATTTGCTTAAGCTGTCTATTGGGCTCAAATTTAAAAGGTACGCCATTAAGGTTTACTGCAATAAGCCCCAACAATGCAAATGTAGCGATGTATTGATACATTTTTTTTCTGGCAATTAATGCTTGAAATACGTTTCCAGCTAGGAGAAATGGAAGGGGAAACATGAATCCAAAATAGTAATCATAAATTTGTTTTCTGTATAAGCCGAACAGAAGAATTCCGAGCACTAGCCACACCGAGAGCAATAAGTATTTATCAAGCGATTCGTTCTTAGATTTGAACAATTTGTAAGTTTTATTAAGAAGAAAAAGGGAGCTAAAAATAGCTAGAGTCCATATGCCAATCTGCCACGCAAATATTACAAATTTAGGGTGCAGAACAATTTGTTCCGGAGGCGGAAAGGAAGCTACAAGTCGGCCGAATAGACGGAAAAACACGTCAAAAATGGAGGCGAAAAATCCGTGACTTTCAACTATTGCATCTCTTCCTTGGGGATTAAAGACGAAAGCAAAAATACTTTTTATATTTAAAAATTCATGGCGCGCTTCAAACGCAAGAAAGGGCAACCATCCAATAATAAAACCAACTAAAATGTAGGTAAGTTTTTTGAGCATTTCGATTCGTCTTGACCAATTCAAAATCAACACATAAGCAGCCACTACAACGCCTAGAAATGTTGTTAGATAATGAAGCTGCATTGTGATGCCGAGCAAAAATCCGGTTAATAAAAATAGGATGGGTTTGTTTTTTGATACTGCTTTATAAAGCGTATAAAGGCTTAGAAGCGAGAAAAACGGCATTAGGTTCGGATTCCATGAGGAGTGAGAATATGCTATTACCAAAGGGGAGATTGAATATAGTAGTGCGGCAATAAGCCCTGCAGTCTTGCCAAAGAATTCACTTCCAACTTTATAAGTAAGGTATACGGTTGCAATAGAGAAAAGAGCAACCATAACAGCAGGGCCTGCGGGGCTTAAGTTAAACAGAAAGAGAAAGGGTGCCATAAAGTAATAGTAAATTGGCCCTAGGAAAAACCCTCCAACAGACGCCGTAGGTCCCAGTAGGGTAAGCTGTCCATGTAAAATGTTGTATACGACTAGAACATCACGCCCTTCATCTCCTAAAAAGGTCATGTAATCCTCTATCCTGTATATTCTTAAAAATGCGGCAAGAAGTAGTACTCCTAAAATAGCAAGAAAGGAAAAATTCTTGAGTTTTGTCGTCCATAGGACGATCGGTCTTTGGCCGAAAATTGTCTTCAGTCTCATTAAAGCGGTTTTTCTTTCCAGATAAAACGGTTATAAATTGTAAAATTCCAAATAAGTAAAAAGAATGTGCCGATTAAGAAATATATAAAGTAACCTTGCTTTCCCAATATTTGACTTAGGACAAATATTGTCCCTGTCTGAATGAATACTACTCCAAATGAAGAAGTTGCGTAGAAATGGAGCATTTTCCAAAAATACAGTCCTAGACTTTTTATTCTTCTGTGTCTAAAAGTCCACAGATTATTAAAATTAAAATTTGAAAAAATCGCTAGGGCGGCTCCAGCTAAGTTTGCGTATGAAGGGTTCCACTTATACCATTCAACCAAAACTCTAAGAACTACTGCATTTATAATAAAACCAGTCCCCCCGACAATCAGAAATTTACCGAATTTACCAAACAGTATCTCTTTAATTCTTGCCACAATTACATACGTAAGAAGGTCTATGATGTATTCCCTTGGCGCAATTTTGCTTCTTCCTAAAGTTCTATCTGTAAAATTAATTGGCACTTCTCCAATTTTAAATCCATCTCTTGCTGCTTTATGAAGGAACGAAACTTGAAAAGTATACCCTTTAAAATTAGTCAGCTCCGGTTTTTCCTTCAAAAATACATCTTTTTTAAGAACTCTAAATCCGCCTGTCCAATCGTGAATCCCAAAACGCATTAATATTGTTCTCACAAGAAGGTTTCCCACAACCGAGAACATTTTTCTCTTAAATGGCCAGTTTGGCGGGATAGAACCTCCTTCACTGTATCTTGTTCCAACTACCATATCAAATCCGCCGTCAAATTTTTTCAAAAATACAGGAACCCTTTTGGGGTCATGAGACAAATCAGCATCCATTTCAAACATTGCATCGGCGGAAAGCTTTTTTATTGCGTAGTCCATTGCCCTAATATATGCCGCTCCCAAACCTTTTCTTTCACCAGAACTTAGGTGTAAATTTATAAACTTTTTCTTAAGCTTTGTAACTTCCTTAGCGGTTCCGTCAGGAGAGTTATCATCCGCAACGAGTATACTCATTTCATGGTTTTTGATTTGAGGAAAAATCTCTTCCTCAAGACTTGCTATAAGCTTCTCAATGTTTCCTTTTTCGTTATAAGTTGGGATTATAATTACTACTTTCATGGTTCGATAAGCTCACCATGACCCTTAGCAATTGCCGAATGGGTCATAAAGTTCTAAAATATTCAATCGTTCTCTCCAGTCCTTCTTTCAAATCAACCTTTGGATTCCAAGATAGTAAATTTTTTGCCTTACTAATATCTGGGTTTCTTTTCTTTGGATCATCTTCCGGAAGATCCTCAAAAGAAATTTGCGAATTGCTTCCTGTCATTTCTTTTATCATTTCTGCGACTTCAAGAATTGCCTTTTCATTAGGATTTCCAAGATTTATAACCTCCCCTTTTGTTCCCTCCGCAAGCATAGCCTTCATTATCCCTTCAGCCATATCGGAGACAAAACACAGGCTTCTTGTCTGCTTTCCATCTCCATAAACCGTAATTGGATTGCCGCTGAGCGCTTGATTTATAAAATTCGAAATAACCCTACCATCATCTTTTTGCATTTTAGGGCCATAGGTATTAAAAATCCTTACAATGCGTGCATTAACACCGTGTTTTCTAATAAATCCCATGGTCAATGCTTCTCCAAATCTTTTTCCTTCGTCATAAGAAGAGCGTACTCCGACTGGATTAACATTCCCAAAGTACGTTTCGCTTTGAGGAGAAATACTTGGATCTCCATATACCTCTGAGGATGATGCAAACAAAAACTTGGCTCCCGTGTCTTTTGCCAAGCTCAAAAGATTATAAGTTCCAAGAGAGTTTACAAGAAGTGTTTCAATAGGATGGTTGACATAACTTCTGGCACTTTTCTTATTTGGAGATGCTGGAGAAGCCAAATGAAAAATAAATTCTACGTCTTTTAATTTATCCTTTACATCCGAAAGGTCCGCTGTTATATCTTTTTCTATAAATTCAAGCGCGGGGTTTGAGGTCAAATTATCAAGATTGTTTTTCTCCCCTGTTATTAAATTATCTAAGGAAAAAACTTCGTGACCAATACTAAGGAGATTTTCGCTAAGATGAGAGCCAATAAATCCGGCTCCGCCTGCAATCAACGCTCGCGCCATACGAAATTATTTTTCCTTCTCCTTTTCAAGGTCAGATTTCACCATCATCTCAACTAATTGCCGAAAGCTAGTCTTGGGCTCCCAACCCAAAACTCTCCTTGCTTTACTTGCATCTCCTATAAGGTTATCAACGTCTGCGGGACGCATATGTGCCTTAGTATTTGCCTCAATATATTGTTCCCAATCGTCTATGCCCACAGTCCCAAATGCTATTTTTACAAATTCTTCAACTGAATGATTCTCCCCTGTTGCAATAACGTAGTCATCGGGCTTGCTTTGCTGCAACATAAGCCACATTGCCCAAACGTAATCTCCAGCAAATCCCCAGTCTCTTTTAGGACTAAGGTCTCCAAGCTCAAGTTTTTTCTGTTTTCCCAAGGATATGCGGGCAACAGCATGGGTGATTTTCCTGGTTACAAATTCTATGCCCCTTCTTGGCGATTCGTGATTAAAAAGAATTCCTGAGCACGCAAAAATACCATAGCTTTCTCTATAATTTAAAGTTATGTAATGTCCGTAAACTTTTGCGACGCCATAAGGACTCCTTGGATGAAACCTTGTAGTCTCCCTCTGGGGTGTTTCAGTTACTTTCCCAAACATCTCGGATGATGAAGCCTGATAGAATTTTATCTTTTTGTTAACCGTCCTAATTGCTTCAAGCATTCGGGTTACTCCCAAGGCTGTAAATTCTCCTGTTAAAACCGGCTGGTCCCAGGAAGCCTTAACAAATGACTGAGCGGCAAGATTGTAAATTTCCGAAGGTTCAGATTTGTAAATGGCATCGGCCAAAGAACCCTGATCAAGTAAATCTCCGGAGAGCAGGACAATTTTTTCCGAAAGATGCTGAACATTTTCCAGATTTGGAGTAGAAAGCCTTCTAACAAGTCCTGAAACTCTATATCCTTTAGAAAGCAGAAACTCTGCAAGGTATGATCCGTCCTGACCGGTTATGCCGGTAATGAGTGCGCTTTTTACCATAAATAACAATACTTTATTTTAAACAATATTTCGGTAATAGTCCAGGGTATCTTTGAGCGTTTGCTCAATTTTAATTTTAGGTTCCCAACCGGTTTGTGCTGTAAACTTACTCCTGTCACAGCGAAGCTCTGGCTCGTCCTTTGGCCGCAGGAGATTCTTGTCAACTTCCACTTTTATTTTTTCCGTTGACAAAGACAGAAGCGTGTATAAAATTTCTGAAATCTTGTAGGATACTCCGCTACCAATATTGTAGACATCTCCCAACTTTCCCTTTTGAAGAGCCAATAGATAGGCGGCCATCATATCTCTGACGTCTGTAAAATCCCTTTTGGCAGAAAGATTTCCAACATGAATAGTTTTTTCCTTTTTTCTCTTTTCAATTTCCGCGATTTGCTTGGCAAAAGAGGAGACAACAAAGCTAGCTGACTGCCTGGGACCAATATGGTTGAACGGCCTAACTCTTACTATTTGCAGCCCATAGGAAAGAAAATATTGAAGCCCTAAGAAATCCTGAGTAAGCTTAGAAACAGCATATGGGCTAACCGGCATGAGCGCAGTCTCCTCATCAATTGGCAAATCTTTGGCATTAACCAACCCGTAAACATCTGCAGAGGAGATTATGAGAATTTTTGAATCTATACCAGCGCCTCTTATTGCCTCCAATAAATTAACCTGTGCCGCAATATTATTTGTAATAGTAAGGGAGGGGTTTTCAAAACTTTCTTTTGGAGAAGTTAGAGCTGCAAGATGAAAAACACAATCAGGCTTTGCGCTCTTTATCAAGTGCAAAGTAGCTTCGCTGTTTAGTAAGTCTAACTTTTTAAGCTCTACCATATCTTTAATGTGGGATGTAAATTTAAGTTGATCTTCAGATAGGTATGTACCTATAACATTAAAGTCTTTCTGAGAAAGAAGATGTTCTGCCAAAAAACCTCCGGCAAAACCCGCTACTCCTGTTATAAGGGCTTTTTTCATGGTTTGAATTCCTCACCATTACACTGAGCGAAAGTCGAATGTGTCATTATCTGCCTACACCAATGTACTTGAAGCCTAAGCTTTTAGCTTTTTCGGGGTCATATATGTTCCTTGCATCGATTATAATTGGCGATTTCATAAGTCTTTTAACTTTTTCAAGATCAATTTCCTTAAACTCGTTCCATTCTGTTGCTACAATCAGCGCATCTGCGTCTTTTACTGCGCCGTATGGGTCTTTTGAATATTCTATGTCAGAGAGAACTTTCCTTGAAGTTTCCTGCGCCTGTGGGTCGTATGCTTTTACCCTTACCCCATCTTTTTGCAAGAGTTCAATAATATCTATTGACGGGGCATCTCTCATATCATCCGTCTCAGGCTTAAATGCCAGTCCCAACACTGCAATAATTTTGCCTTTAAGTTCAGGCAGTACTTTTCTTACTTTCCTGACAATATCTCGTTTTGCCTGTGAATTAACATGCTCTGCTTCTGTTAAAAGACCAAAGTCGTAATCCAGGTCTTTGGCGATTGAAATAAGAGCCTTTACATCTTTGGGGAAGCAACTGCCTCCATATCCTGGTCCGGGAGAAAGAAATTTATCTCCAATTCTACTATCCTTACCTATACCTTCAAGTACTTTAAGTCCGTCTGCACCGGAAAGTTCCGAAAGTTTAGCAATTGCGTTTGCATATGATATTTTAATAGCAAGAAAAGAATTTGCAGCATACTTAATAAGCTCTGCCGTATCAAAATTTGTCAAAACCAACGGTGCGCCTATGGGCTTATGTAACTCTATAAGCTTATCCTGAGCTTTTTTGCTCTCGGTGCCTATTACAATTCTGTCGGGGGCAAGCGTGTCTGAAATTGCTTGTCCTTCTCTTAAAAATTCCGGAACTGAAGCATAATCGAATTCAACATTTTTGGGCTTTACCTCCTCAATAATTTTTCTAATTTTCCTATTGGTCCCTGCAGGCACTGTGCTTTTTGTTGCAACAACAGTATACTTTGTCAAATTTTTTCCTATTTTCCCAGCTACATTTAAAACTGCACGCAAATCCGCGTCTCCTGTTTGCGTTGATGGGGTGCCTACGGCAATAAAAACTATGTCTGACTCCGATATTGCCGGGGAATATTCCATAGTAAAAATGAGCCTGCCTGCATTAATATTTCTTTTCACAATCTCTTCAAGACCGGGCTCATATATTGGAATTATTCCTTTCTTGAGATTCTTGATTTTATTAAGCGTATGTCCAATAACCCAAACTTTATTTCCCAAATCTGCAAATATAGAAGCACTTACAAGTCCCACATATCCGTGTCCTACAAACGTTATTGTCATATATTAGCCAGTTGATTCTTTATCGCAATTAAACCCTCACGAAAACCTCTCATATTAATTCCTAATTCTCTTATTTTATCATTTCTAAGCGCCAAACGCATCGGCCTTTCGGCTTTATCTGCAAAAAACTTTTCTCGTGTAGTTCCCCTTATAAGAGAGGCATCAAGGTCAAATTCTTCGGCGATAATGTTAGCTGCATCATATGGAGTCAGAGCCTCGCTTCCTACAACATGGAATATCCCTTGCGAATCACTACCAATTAATTTGTCGATGGCCAGCACCACATCATCTATAAAAGTAGGGCAGAACACATGGTCTACAACCGCGTCAATAGTCTGACCATCTTGGAGTCTGCCTAAAATCGCCCGGAAAAAATCATTTTTTTTAAATTTAGCTCTATATGGATAGGCAAGCCGCACAATTAGCCAAGGATTTTGCGAATTTTGAACTACCCTTTCCCCCTCATGCTTTGTCTTTGCATACCAGTTTATGGGATTTGGAGAATCTTCTTCTTTGTAAAACGCTCCTTCAGGTATATTGCCGTCAAAAACAAAATCCGTTGAGATATAAATTAGTTTCTTGTTAGATTTTAAACACGCATTAGCCACGTTTTGTGTTCCATCAACATTTATTTTCCACGCCTCTCCTTCTTTTCCCAGGGGTTTGTCTTTCTCGCATCCGTCAACATCTGTTTTTGCGGCTAAATGGATAACTATTTCTGCATTTGAGTTTCCTATTGAGGCAAAAACCTGGCCAGCATTTGTAATGTCAACACCCGAGGTTCTGTCAATATTTCCAAACTCATATTTTACGCCTAACAATTCTTGCACTCGCGAGCCGACTAGGCCACGCATTCCTGTACCTAATATCTTCATTCGTCTTGCTCGCTTCCCCAAAGTTTTTCTAAATCTGTCTCAATTCTTTCTTTAAGAGGTTTCCACCAGGATTCATTATCTTTGTACCACTGGACAGTCTTTTCAAGCCATTCATCAAAGCTATGTTGAGGCTCCCAGTAAAGTTCATTTTTAATTTTTGACCAGTCAATCGCATATTTCCTATCATGTCCCGGCCTGTCCTTAACAAACTCCATAGAGCCTTCACCCTTGCCCATAATTTTTAGTAGCTTTTTTATTACTTCAAGATTGTTAATGTCCTGCGTTAAGCCTCCTACGCAGTAGGTTTCTCCAGCCTTTCCGGCCTGAAGAACAGTTTCTATAGCTTTTACATGATCATCCACATGAATCCAATCTCGAACATATAAACCGTCTCCATACACAGGAGCTTTTTTGCCTTCAATAATGTTTGTAATTGCAAGTGGAATGAATTTTTCCGGAAATTGGTACGGACCAAAGTTATTTGAAGCATTTGTGATAGTTATGGGCAAACCGTAAGTCGTAAAGTAAGCTTTAACTAAATGGTCTGAGCTCGCTTTAGTTGCTGAATAGGGACTTCTGGGATTATAATTTGTTCGTTCATTAAATTTACTCGAATCATTGAGTTCAAGCGCTCCAAAGACTTCATCTGTTGAAATATGATGAAATCTTTTTACATTATTTTTCAAAGCTGCATTGAGAAGTACCCCAGTTCCTACAACATTTGTCATCACAAAGTCAGAGGGACGGCTGATTGAACGGTCTACATGGCTTTCTGCTGCAAAATGAACAACCATATCTACTCCCTGCATTGTTTCATTGACGAGACTAGCATCTGTAATATCGCCTTTGACGAATTTGTAATTCGAGTTTCCTTGAGCACTCTTGAGGTTTTCGAGGTTTCCGGCGTAGGTTAATTTATCAAGATTTATAATCTGATTTTCGGGATGGTTTTTAAGCCAGTAAAGAATAAAATTTGAGCCGATAAACCCGGCACCGCCTGTAACAAGAAGCTTCATACTATCCAATTATAGGCAGTTTTATGGGTTCTTTCAAATAGCTGAAGTATTTAAGAATAGAGTCTCTGTGGTCAAATGCAAATTCCTCATCGGGTGGCAAGCTGTTTTGGTCAAACCATTTTACTTCCGATATCTCATCATCATGCTTCAGTTCCTCACTTAAAGTCTCTACTACGTAAATAAAATCTACATTTTGTCTGTCTTCTTTTATTCTTTTAGTATCATTTACCCTAAAAAGAAATTTTATCTTTCCCTTAATGCCTGCTTCTTCAAACAACTCTCGCAGAGTACCTTCCCCTGTTGTTTCATCTCTGTCTAAAAATCCTCCGGGAATTGTATATTTTCCTCCGTTGTGAATATTTGGTGCTCGTTTAACTAATAAAACCTGATTTCTGTCGTTTACTACAATCGCCCCGACAGTTACGTGTCTTAGAAGTGACTTCCTGCCGTTTTCAAAAGTACAATTTATCATTTAGAGTTCGCCAGCTTTGACTTTTTCGGCGACCATAACATTTGCGGCAAGAAGTTCATCGTGAGAAGTACCTGCGTCTATCCACCAGTCAAGCATCTCACACTCCATAGTTCCTTCGGAAACATAGAAGTTATTAAGGTCTGTTACTTCAAGCTGTCCTCTGTTGGATGGCTTTAGGTCTTTTATGAAATCGAAAGCTCTTTCGTCATACATATAAATTCCGGTCTGGGCAATTGTTGACTTTGGATTTTCTGGCTTTTCTTCTATAGAGACCACCTTCCCATCTTTTATCTCTATAACTCCGTATTGTTTTGACTGCGTATCTTTTTCTATTCCAAAAACAACTGCACCCTTTGCTTTCTTACTAAATTTATCTGCGACTGATTTTAAATCATAGTTAAAAATATTATCCCCCAATATAATTAGAATCTTTTCATTTTTTGCAAATTCCCTAGCCAAAAGAATAGCTTCTGCTATCCCTCCTGCAGGGTTTTTTTGTATTCCATATAAAAGTTTTAATCCAAATTCTTCGCCACTTCCTAAGAGATTAGCAAAGTCTCCAGAATGATGAGGAGATGTAGTAAGCAGAACCTCTTCAATGCCTGCCTTTTTCATCGCTTCAAGAGGGTAATAAATCATTGGTTTATTAAAAATTGGAAGAAGATGCTTATTTGTAACCCATGTAAGAGGTCTGAGTCTTGTGGCAAGTCCGCCTGCTAAAATTACTCCCTTCATGCTCCTTCGCCTCTTTCTTTAAACAACTTTTTTGAAATCATAATTAATTTCTTCGATCTTAACTTCAGGCTTCGGAAGCATGACCCTTCCGAAATTTTAATGAAGGAGGGTCATATTCCAAATGTTCCAGCTATAAAGAACAACAATACTGCCATTCCTAAGGCTGCAATAAGGATATATTCTATCACAATTTTACTATTTAGGCTATGATTTTGATGGTGATGGACAATCCCCCAAATTACATAAAAAATGGCAGTCAGAATTGCAATTTCTGTCTCAAGAATCCTATTTGGGTAAGCAACTTTTAATCCCAACAGCCCTAAGCCAAGTATTAGGATTAGAGAAAAATAATGCCCTGTGTGTTTTGTTTTTGCCGCCATTAAATAACAACTCCTCTAGCAATTAGAAATCCGGCAAGTAAAAATGTGATAAAAAACAAAATGTGATCCATATTGTGCCCTGCTATTCTGACGATTTTGTGCTTTCGCACAATCCACATATCTAAAACCAAAACAATTATAAAAAGGCTAATTATTGCAATATAAATATTTGAAGAAAGCAGCATGCTGTTTACGTAGGGCTTAACAGAAGTTGCCGCTTGGACATGCGCAGCAATAGGAGGAGATAATATCTCAAAACCTGAAGCGGAAGGGACAACTGTTAAATCCTTTCCGCCAAACTCCTCAACAATTAGCACAATATCTTCGCCTTGAAGCTTGCCTGTTTTTATTGCAAATCCAACATCCTGATAATTGGGCGATAATTCGTTTTCCCTGTGCTTCTGGCTATTCATCCATGCGTCAACCACAGCATCGGCGCTACTGAACCCCTTTGCTAGATTTTCTCCTGCATATACATAATTGTATCCTGCGCCTTTAATAAAAAACCAAGGAGTTGTACCACTTGGTGAAACATGTGCCCAATAATTGTTTGCGAGCATGTCTTCAGCCTTCTTTTCTGCTGCTACATTTAAAGAAGGGTCCAACTTTAAAGGCGGCTGTCCATTCTGCTGCCTTTTTTCATTAACAAGAAGGAGAAGTTGTTCATGAGTTATGTCTGTTGAAATTCCTAAAACTTGAGGGTAGTTTCTTTTTACCGCAACCGTAAGAAAGCTTCCGGCAAAAAGGGCTATTATAAAAAACAGTAGGATGTGATTGTGCAGAATCTTAGAGCGGTAGTTATTTGAGCGTCTGGGTAAGAAAAGATGTGAAAAGAAGCTCATGAAGTTACTATATCACGTAGCGGGCCTTGGGCAAAATTGCCAATCTTTTTTCCGTTCACTGGGATCCTAAGAGCAAAGCCCAGAGCATTTGCAACTGACATTCCAACTCTTAGCCCTGTAAAAGAACCAGGCCCCGTATTTACTTTTATAGCATCTAAATCTTTTAAGGTTAAATTATTTTCCAAAAGAATCTCCATTATCATTGGTAAAGTAGCCTGTGCTTTACTTGTGTCGAGCTTTTTCTTTTTTACAAATTCCTTACTGTCTATTTTTAGACCAACAACTATTTTCTTATTGTCTGATGCATCAATCAACAATGTCTTATACATAATACTTAATACTTTATACTATATACTGACCTTTACTGCTCCCTGACGGATAATCTTCCAAGGATTTAGAGTGCAATCGATTATAGTTGACTGCTTTCTAAAAGTGCACTCCCCATTTAGCACAAAGTCTACTTTTGAAATAAGCTCTCTGTTGACATCAAATATAGTGTAAGGAGTTGACCCTCCGGAAATGTTTGCTGAGGTAGCTAAAATTGGAACTCCAACCCGCCCAATAACCGTGCTGATATCCGTATGATCGGGAAGTCTTAACGCCAAAGAATCTGTGCCAGAGCGGACAATACTAGGAACTTTTTCCAAGTTACACTTTAGAAAAACCGTTAAGCCGCCGGGCCAATATCTATCCAATAATTTCTCTTCGACATCCTTCGGAATAGATACATACTCTCTTGCCATTTCTATGCTGTTAACAAGAGCTAACAGTGGTTTATTATAATCTCTTTTTTTAAGTTCAAAGACTCTCCTAACCGCCTTTTCATCATCAATCCTGCATCCAATTCCAAAAGCCGTATCTGTTGGAAAAATAACTACTCCTCCATTTTTTAAAACTTCAGCTGCCTTATCTATTTGCTCCATGTTATTTTCCTTTCATCTTTCCCGATATTTTCAAAGTAAATATCTATTCTTTTTTTAGGCAGCTCTGACCCAAATTTTTCCGCCCATTCAATAACTACAAGCGCATTTTTATCATTTAAAATTTCATCCAGACCTAAGTTCTTGATATCAGATGATGTATCAATACGATATAAATCTATGTGATAAAAACTCTTTACCGAACTTTTGCTTATTTTGTACTTTCGAACGATTATAAATGTTGGCGAAGTAATCCTTTGCTTAATTCCGAGTCCCTTTGCCAAACCTTGGACAAAAGTTGTTTTACCTGCTCCCAACTGGCCATACAGACAAACAGCCGAACCTCCCTTTAGGGTTTTTGCGAGTTCTTTCCCAAGACGCTGGGTCTGCCCAAAATTTTCAGATATTTTTGATTTCATAGTTCGATTTCACTCACTATGACCCTGAGCAGAGTCGAATGGGTCATTTTTACCCTTCCTGTAGCTTCGAAAAGCAAGTATACCACAAGCACCGAGAAAAATGATTCCAGTGCTTATTGCAAAGGTTGCAAAATTATTTTCTCCTAAAATTTTTGTCTCTTTTGGAATTTTTGTTTGCTGAGGGGCTGAGGTGATTATTTCTTCAAAAATTAATGCACTATCTGTACTTTCCCCCAAAATCTCCGCAGAATCTGAAACCACAGCTACCGTTACCGCCTTTAATTCTTCCGTAGGCGTAGGTGTTTTTATG
>JACPDD010000025.1:16842-19338 GCA_016184205.1 Candidatus Levyibacteriota bacterium
ACGTTGGCTGATCTGGAGCCGACACTTGTGAAAAGTCTATATCATCAAAAAGAGTTGGATTGCTAGGATTTGGCGAGGCAATATTTGCTACAAGCTCGATTCTTGCTTTCACTGCTTGGCTTGGTGGCTGTACAGAATCTATTTTTAATTGCTGAAAATCTGTAGAATTCGCTGTTAGCTGTGATGAGTCAGTTTTGCTTATTTCCAAACTAGCGTCTCTCCAGCTTATACGTAAAATTACCCAACTAAAATTTGGGTCATTCTTCACAGCATAACCAGATAATGAATAAAATGAACTTATATCTATGTCTACATCTTGATATGCATAAATCGAACCCGTTGTTCCATTAACTTTAGTAAGAGAAGCAGATATGGTACCGCTTTTTACTGTAGTAGATGTAGATAAAGTTACGGTACTAACATTCTTAGTCCATGAAGTTGGAAGTCCACCTTCTACATTCTCGAATGAAGAATTTAATAAAAGATTTGCGGCAAAAGCAGGTTTTGGAAGAATTAAAAAGGGAAAAATAAAACTAATTAAGAAAACAGCCGTTATTTTGATAACCTGCACTAAACCCAGTCTAGCAAAGAAATTCCAGTTCATTCAAGTTTACACACTTACACACATTTTGCATGTATTGATGTAACAAAATTATTGCTACAATATTATCGTAAACTAGAATATGGAAATATGAAGTATGAGAAGATATTATTTCTTGACTAAAGAGGACATTTATGAATCTCTCAATAGACTGAGAGACTCATTTCTCGCGGCAAAAAACGGTTCGGAGGTGGAAGAAATTATTAATGCCATCTTAACAGCTGATGAAAAACTAAGAATCGGGAGAAGGATTATAATTGCGGGATTTATAAAATCGGGCATGACTGTTGAGGAAATAGTTCGGATGCTCAAGGTGGGAAACAATACCGTAATGTCTGTGGCAAAGAGTCTTGAAATTAATGAACAAGGATTTAATCTACTTGAACAAAGGAGAAAAAAGGTTGAGAAAGAGTATCAAAACAGGAAATATAAATCTGTTGGAGGATCTACTAAAATCTTTAAGTCAAAAATATATACAGGATTTAAGCGAAAAGATGTTAAAAGATAATTTTCTTTCATTGATTCTCGTATTCTAGTTTAGTGTAATATTTATATCATAAGGAACACAACAACTAGCGCAATTTTTAAACTGATTCGCTGAGCCTAGTCTAGTAAATTACTACGTCAAAGAAAAAAATAAAGTGTTTTTCGCCGGCTAAAGCAGTAAATTAATGAGATTTGGCAAATCTAATGTTAATTCGGATATATATGTAGATAAAGGCTATCGACTCCATCGGCATGCTTAACCTTAGCGTAGTAAAGAGTTCCATTGGAACATTGATACAAACCCCTATATAACTGCCCGCCCTTTGAAGCCTTAACCGTCAAAGAGTTGTTATACATATCTATGCCATAATGAGGCTTACCACCATAAAATCCAGATTGGGCGTAAGGAGTCATACCATATCCTTGAGTTATGTAAATTGGATCATTAATTGGCCAAGGCCAGCTCCCATGAGGACTTATGGAACCAGCATCCGACTCTCCATATGGATAAGAAACAGATTTTGAAGATAAATAGTTATTGGGGTCATCTATTGATCCATTTTTATGAACCTCAAAATGAAGATGAGTTCCTGTTGAACAACCAGATTGGCCTGAAATAATAGTACCGATTGTCTCACTCTCGCTAACATCTCTTACGAAAGTTTCTGTCCCGCCACCAAACGAAATTGCTAGTTCTGCTTGCGCCTGGTCTAAAAGATCTTGATACTTTGCGTTGCTTCCCTGTGTTTCTGCAAGCAGTACTTTTTTACTCTGTTTTTGTTCATCCAATTGAGCACTATAATCTTCAAGTTGCTTTTTTAGCGCTTCTATTTGTTTTTTCTTATCTTCAAGAATATTTTTTTGGTTTGAGTAATCATTTTTTGCAGCAGCTGTTTCAATAATTAGCTTTCTGTCGTGCTCCTGGGCAATTTTTAGATAATTTAATCTTTTTAGGAAATTCGTTGCATCATTTGAAGAAAGAAGAATTTGAAAAGGTTCTGTTTTTCCGACAACATAAGTGCTCTTAATTCTATTTACAAGAATCTGAGACAAGGTATCTAAAGATTCCTGCAGTCCTGTGATTTTTTTGCTTGTTGTATCAATATCTAAAACTAAATCTGAAATTTGCCGCTCATTCGCCTCTATTCTTGCCTCTGTCAGCTTTATCTGATTATCCATTACGGCAATCTGGGAAGATAAGGTTTTAACCTGACTGCTTAAATCAGACACTTTATTCTTAAGATAGGTTACGCATTGATCTGGGTTTAAGTTTTGATCTAAGCATTCCTGAGGAAGATTACCAAGCGCTACTTTACTGCCTGAGGCCAGGGCAGCAGCAAGACCTAAGAGAAAAATTGCAAAAAATATTTTCTGCGGTATTTTCATAAATCATATTTTTCACTTTAGAT
>JACPDD010000018.1 GCA_016184205.1 Candidatus Levyibacteriota bacterium
ACTGCTTGACTCTTTTTGTGAGCCGCCGCCGCTACCGCTACCCTTAGCCTGTGAGTGTTCCTCACGCTCTTTTTTTACACCGATTTCAGATGATCTTGAACCTCTACCCATAATAACCTCCTTTCTTGTTGTCTACTGACAAAACCTGTTGACAGTAAGACACCAGTAATGATATTATATGTTTAGTAGTTAACATTTGTTGTAAGTATTTGTTTATTATTAAACAAAAGTATAGCATAACAATAAGAAGGCTGTCAATAGTTTCATATGGATAACCCAAGATTGATAGGAGAAAGAATAAGAAAAGCCAGGGAAGTAGCCGGTTTGACTCAAGATGAGCTTGGGAAGAAGACCGGTTTTTCAGCTATGGGCATATCCTATCTAGAAAAAGGCCAGAGAAAGTTGAAAATTGAAGACCTCGAGACAATTGCAAGGGCATTAAATATCAGTCCTTCTTATCTTTTGGAGCCCATTACGGGCAAATCTGCTTCATATCCAAATACAATCTATGGCCGTATTTCAGAGGATTTAACTGAAGATCAGAAAAAAGAAGTAAATGAAGCACTGGATAAATTTGATACCTTCGTAGATTCCCTTACCAAAAAATAATATGATAAGATCACGACTTGCACGCGAGAAGGCGCAGAATATCCTATCAATGTATAGGATAACGGAACCGCCAGTGGACGTAGAAAAAGTTGCTAATTTGCTTGGTTTTCAAGTTGTCCCCTTTGATTTTCCTGATACCACGTCAGCCGTTATTCGAATCAAAGACACCTCAAAAGTTATTGGCGTAAATAAAAATCAAGTTGATGTACGGCAGCGATTCTCACTTGCGCATGAGTTAGGGCATTACTTGAGCGGGCATGAGAATTTTACCCACGAGAAGAAAATGTTTGTTGAACCTGATAAAAAATACTTAGACCCGCAACATAGGCAAGAGGAAGAAGCGGACGAATTTGCAGCGGAACTCCTAATGCCAGAACCTATGTTAAAAAAAGATGTATTGGAAAATAAACTGGACACAGCGGCCTTAGCAAAAAAATATAACGTCAGTGAGCAGGCAATGTGGATACAGCTAATAAACCTAAAATTGGCGGGCGAACAAAGTCGCACATAAGAAAATCAATATAATATTTTGCCAATTTATTCCTTCCACTCTACACCCCTAATACCTGCTTTTTCGAAAAGTTGTTGTAGTCTTTTTACTTCCATTGTATTTTGTAAAATTTTAATGCTCTTAAAATCACTGCCAATTTCAATAATTAACGTTACGTTCTATTTAGCTTGTTATATCAATCTAATCATGGGTTCGAATCCCGGGCGGGTTCTTCAATTTCACTTCCATACTCCACTTATTAGTTTTAATTTCTTTTCTCTTGACCAACATTTAATTTGAATTTCCCGCTTTCTTGCTTCTGATTTGTCTGGAAATGCTTTGGAGCTATAGACCAGTTCAAATGGACCTTGCTCTATAGCAAACCTTGAACCTTTTCCTGAATTATGTTTAATAATTCTTTTATTTGGATTTGTGGTGATGCCGGTGTAGTATCTACCAGTTTTTGCTTTTGCGATGTAGACGTACCAAGAGTTATTGTTAGCCCTTCGACTCATTTTATTCGCTCAGGGTTCTTCGACTCGAGTTTACTCTGAGCGAGCACAATTATATTGTGCGAGTCGAAGAGTGAGCCGTACAGGATTCGAACCTGTGACCAAGAGCTTAAAAGGCTCCTGCTCTACCGCTGAGCTAACGGCCCCAAACGGACTAAATCTCACTTATTATATCAGCTTGAAAATCTATTTCCAAGCTAGCACGGGTATGGTATAATTATGCTCGGATTTATACCATGGATAGTAGTGAAATCACCTCGCCTGGGATGGTTGCATTCCAAAGTTTGACCTACGGAAGCCTTAAAATGGAAGACGTTATCTTCTATATAAAGGCGTTTTTGGAGGAAATGCCTGATGCTTCTTACAGCCTAATAATAGGTACGGATTCGCATGAGAGAAGCGGAAATGTCGGAAAAAATGGCAGGAATTTAAATCTTGTTACTGCTATTTTAGTACACAGAAAAGGGTTTGGGGGAAGATACTTTTGGAGAAGAAAAGAAAAATCAAACATTCACTCACTTAGAGAAAAAATATACGCAGAGACTATGATGTCTTTAAATTTTGCATTTACGTTTGTCCCCCTTCTTAAAAGGAGTCTTAACGGAAAAGCTCCTAATTATAACTTGGAAATTCACATAGATGTTGGCGAACACGGAGACACAAGAGACATGATAAAGGAAGTTGTTGGAATGGTAACGGGAAACGGCTTTGTAGCAAAGACAAAACCAGAAGCTTTTGGAGCGTCTAGTGTCGCTGATAAACATGCCTAATAACAACTTAGAGCTCAAATGTTAAAGCTTAAAACTAAGAACTCAAAACTTGAGTGGGAGAAAGCAGCGGACGTTGAAGGTATAATAAAAGAACTTTTGAGCGTATTGGAACTTCCCCATATTGACTCCAAAAGAATATTTTCTTTTAGGACGAAAGGAAGTAAATCCAGGGCTTATGCCAGAATTTGGGCGATGCCTAAAGTCTTTCAAAAAGCGCTAAGCATAGAGCCTGCTTATGTTATAGAAGTGCTCTCAAAATATTTTGACAAATTAAATGAGGATGAGAAAAGGAAAGTTTTGATTCATGAGCTTCTGCATATCCCAAAAAACTTCTCCGGTGCACTTCTTCAACACAAAAGTAGAAACAGACATCTTGAAAAGAACGCAGATAGCCTATTCAAAGAGTATAAGAAAATGGCTAAATAGCCATATGGCAATATAGCTATCCAACTATGATTTATATTATCCACGGTGACGACACCGCAGCTTCAAGAAAATTCTTCATGGACAAAAAAGGAGAATCAGCTTCGCCAGTTATCAGTGACAATTTAACTCTTATTGACATTAAACAAAAGGTAGGCGATGGTCTTTTTGAAAAATCCGAAGCAATTTTTGTAGAGGGTTTCATTGCCAATTCTAAGCCTGGCAAGAATCTTGATGAAGTCTCCCAGTTTCTTAAAAAGAATGCCAAAGATATTGAGATTTACTTCTGGGAGAAAAAAGAATTAACCAAGAAGCAGCTTTCCCAATTTGGCACGGAAGTTGTAGCAAAAACATTTAAAATTCCCAAAAATACTTTTGGTTTTTTGGACGGCTTAATGCCCGGCAGTGGCAAAAGAAACGTAGAATTATTCCACATGGCTCTAAATGGCTCATCCGAGGAACTTTTTTTCTTTATGCTAATAAGGCAGTTTAGACTGCTATTAGCAGTCTCATCAGATGCTCCAATAGATGAAGCAAAAAGGCTTGCTCCCTGGCAGAAATCAAAACTTCTCTCTCAAGCAAAATTATTTACGCCCGAGCACCTAAAAAAAATCTACAGAAATTTGCATGACATTGACCTTGCACAAAAAACAGGCGGGCTCACAATGCCGCTTGTACAGACTATTGATTTTCTACTTCTTGAAATATAATATTGTTAAATGGACAAAAGCATCTTTAAAGCTTACGATATTAGAGGAATTTATCCCGCGCAATTTAACGAAGATTCAGCATATGGAATTGCGCAAGCGTACATAAAAATATTCAAGCCCAAAAGTGTTGTTTTGGGTAGAGATGTTAGAGAGTCAGGAAAAAGCCTTTTTAACGCCGCGCTTTCAGGTTTCGTGGACGGCGGGGTTGATGTAGTTGACATTGGTGTTGTTTCAACAGACGGTTTTTATTTTGCCGTGGGAGAGCTTCATGTTGACGGAGGCATTACGATATCTGCCTCCCATAATCCCAGGCAGTACAATTGAATGAACATTTGCAAAAGAGACGCTGAGCCAATTTCTTCCGAAACAGGACTACTTGACATTCGAGACTCTATTTTAAATGACAACAGCAAACTTAAAGCATAAGTTAAAGGAAAAGTTGAAAAAAAGGACATAACCGAAGACTTTTTAAAAAGAGTTATTTCATTTATTAACCCTAAGGTCATAAAGCCAACAAAAATCGTTGCAAACGGAAACTTTGGAGTAGATGTTCAACTTCTTAGAAGGGCTGTTCAGATGTACAATTTGCCCCTAACTATTGTACCTCTCAATGAAAACCCGGACGGTACT
>JACPDD010000019.1 GCA_016184205.1 Candidatus Levyibacteriota bacterium
GTGTTTGGTTTGTTCAAAGAGTTTGTATACTTCCTCCCCGAACATGTCTTTCACAAAAGGAGTTCGGATAAGCCCGTCATTATGCTCGCCCGTTATTGAGCCTCCGTATTTTATAATAATGTCATAAACCTCACTCGCAATTTTTGGAATTGCATCGCGGACTTCCTGCTTTTGTATATCAACAAGGGGGATGATATGAAAATTTCCGTCTCCAATGTGCCCTGCAATTGTAAAAATAAAACCTTTGTGCCTTTTTATAATGCTACTTACCTGGAATAAAACTTCTGCGGTGTCTTTTTGATTTATGACAAAGTCATCAATAAAAGGAGCAGCGTGCATGTTTTTTACTTTATCTCTAAGCAAATTGAAGCTCTCTCGTCTAATTGTCCAATATTTCTCCTCTTCATCATCAATTGCGACTCTGGTCTTAAGATGTAAGGGTTTAAGTTTTTCTTTAAGGGACTTAATTTTTGTTTTAAGCTCATCCGGGTCATCTCCTGTAAAATCAACCTGCAGGATAAGCTTGGGTAGTCCACCTAATGCGAGCATGAAAAATTCAGGTAAAAATCTCCATGCTGTTTTTAAAATCCCCCTTTTTCCCAGAAGCTTTGTAAATGCTGGAAAGAATTTAAGCGCAAGTTTTAAGGTGTTATCATCATATGATTCAAAGCTTGTGGGATTTAAGGACAAAACACTATCTATAATTTCATTCAAATGGCTGTAATTTTTGAGAAAAATAATCATCATTTCCCTGTGTTTTCGTACCGGTACAAGTTCGATATCTGTCTCAAGAAGTAATCCAAGTGTTCCTTGAGAGCCGACAAAAAGTTTGGTTAAGTCAAAAATGCCCTTTTCCCTGTCCCAAACATTCCACAAAAAATACCCTGCGGAATTTTTTGAAACTTTTGGTTTTGCCTTAGTTATTAGTTCTAAGTTATTAGTTATTAGTTGATAGACTTTTCTATAAATCTCACCTTCAAAGCTCTGAAGTTTCATTTTTTCTTTAAGTTCTTCCTCGGACAGAGGTCTAAATTCATAGGTGTTTCCATCCGAAAGAACAACCTTGACCCTTTTTACATAGCGTTCTGTTTTTCCATATTGAAGAGACTGCTCACCGCCCGCGTTATTGTTTACAATGCCCCCCATTGCACAAATTTCTCGCGACGCCGGATATGAGGCGAAAATTAAATCGTCTTTCAGCGTTTCTTTTTCAAAATCCCTATAATAAACTCCAGGCTCGGTAGTAGCAATATTGCCTTTAACTGCAGGCGTGTTGTTAAAGTATTTAAAATTAGCAATTATAGAGTCATTAATTGAACCGCCTGACATATCTGTTCCGCCGGAGCGAGCGGTTAAAGATAAATTTGGGTAGTCTTTTTTATTCATTGCAACAAATTTTACAAGGGTTTTTACATCTTCGCTGTTTTTTGGATAAGCAACAACTTGGGGTTTTACTTCAAACAAAGAAGCATCGTGGGAGAATTCATTAAGAGTTTTGTCATCGGTCGAAGCTTCAACTATCTTTTTAAGTTCAGAAATAAGTTTGTCATCCATAGATATATAGCTGCATGGCTGCATAGCTATATAGCTATTTAGCTATACAACTATTTTCTACTAATTACTTTTTTAACTGCTTTTTTTATTGCAGTTTTTCCAAGCCCGTATTTTTCAATAAGCTCTTGCGGTTTTCCGGACTCTGCAAAAGTATCTTGTAAGCCGACAAATTCAACGGGTGATGGTAAATTTTTTGCTAGAACTTCGGAAATCATTCCCCCTAAGCCTCCTGCCACTTGATGGTCCTCAACCGTTACAACGGCCCCCGTTTCGGCTGCAGCCGAGATTATTCCTTTTTCATCCGCAGGTTTAATAGTTGAAACATTTAATACTAAAGTTTTTATGCCTTCTTCTTCAAGTTCCGCTGCTGCAAGTAAAGCGTAGTAGAGGATATAGCCGGTTGCAAAAATGCTAACCTGAGGGTTCTCGCTTGTCCAAAAAGTTTGCACTTTAGAAAGTTCAAATGGCGTTTCATCAGTAGTAATTATTGGACTTTTGTCCCTTGTAAATCTTAGATAAACAGGACCTTGTATTTTTACCGCTTCCAAAGTTGCTTTTTTTGCCTCAATGCTATCGCAAGGATTAAAAATTGTCACTTTAGGCCAAGCGCGCGTTATAGCGATGTCTTCTGTTGCCTGGTGAGTTGCTCCGTCCGGACCTGTCATAATTCCTGCGTGGTGGCCAGCAATTTTTACGTTTGCTTGGCTGTAAATAATAGTAGTCCTTATGGTTTCCCAGTTTTTTCCGGGCGAGAAGGTGGCATAAGAGCTTATAAAAGGAATTTTCCCCTCTTTTGCAAGACCAGCTGCCACAGCTGCCATATTTTGTTCGGCAACTCCGCATTCAAAAAATCTTTCTGGGAATTTTTTAGCAAACTGTTCGCATCTTGTTGATTCAGAAAGGTCACCTGTCAATACAACAACGTCTTTATCTTTTTCTCCAAGTTCAGCCAAAGCCTCTCCGTACCCGTCTCGGGTTGCTTTTTTTTCAACATCTTCGTCAAATACCTTAGGATTTAATTTAAGATATGGATTTAACATATTTTATTCGTGTTCGGAAACGATTTTTCCTTGTAAAGTTCTAAGTTCACTTAACGCTTTTTTTGCTTGTGCTTTGTCCGGCGGAATGCCGTGCCAGCGGAAATCGTTTTCCATAAAATCAACACCAAATCCAGGGATCGTATGAGCAATAATGCAAACGGGTTTCTCGTAAATTGCCTGTGCTACGTGTGCCGCGTCAACAAAAGCCCTTATATTATTTCCGTCGCATTCCAAAACATGCCAGTTAAACGCCTCATATTTTTCTTTAAGCGGTTCAAGCGGCATAACATCTTCTGTGAATCCGTCAATTTGAATATTATTGCGGTCTATCACATTTGTTAAATTATTTATCTTGTGTTTGCCGGCAAACATAACTGCTTCCCAGGTATTTCCTTCCTGATGTTCTCCATCTGAGGTTACGGCGTAAATCTGGAATTTTTTGTTGTCGAGTTTTGCAGCAAGAGCAATGCCGATTGCCTGAGAAAGTCCTTCTCCCAGCGGTCCTGATGTTGTCTCAAGTCCGGCAAGTGTGGCAGCGTGAGGATGCCCTTGAAGTCTTGAGTTAATTTTTCGAAGCGTTTTTAATTCCTCAATAGGAAAATATCCTGCAAGTGCCATTGCAGCGTATCTTACAGGAACAATGTGCCCATTAGACAAAATCAATCTATCTCGGTCTGGCATGTCAGGATTTTTGGGATCATGGTTTAAAATATGAAAGTAAAAAGCAGTGAAAATATCCGCCATTCCCAAAGGTCCTGCGGAATGTCCACTTCCTGCTTCAACAAGCATCTCAATAATAAGCTGCCTAATTTTTACGGCTTTTAGTTCAAGCTCTTTTAATTTCTCTTCGCTTAAGTCTTGAGTCACACATCTATCTTACCAAATTTGCAAAAGGTATTAATATAGTATTATTCTATTGGTATGCCAGAAGGCACCGCAGCACCAGAAGTGAAAAGCCCCGTGCAGGAAATGATAGAAGCTGGAGATTTGCCTGCTGACTATGTCCCAATTGCTATTCGCAAAGAACAACAAGCGCAGAAAACACTCGCTAAAGATGCCACAGAAGCTGCAAAACTTTCAGGAGGAGAACCGGTCGACCCGGCAACAAGATACGACTACTCGTATCATGCTAGCCCGGCGAGGTCTTTTGATTCCGTTATAGCTACAGGTCTGCGTGCAAGAGAAAATGCTAAAGAGCGAAATACGGTATGGTTTAACGAATGGGACAATAGGGATTTTTACCAACCACCGGACGAACCTGGGATACTTTACCGTGTGAAGAACACTGATCTGCGCAAACTTGATCCTCGGTACGATTTTGATTGGAGTACTCGATGGGATGGGCCTTCAAATATTGAAGGATCGGTCCCTCCCGAGATGATTAGCTATAGTCAAGATGGTGGTTTAAGCTGGAAACCTCTCATTGCTAAGCCTGCTTAAATTTGTAGACTACTATGAGGTCGGAGACGTTGGTGGGAAGGCGGCCGGTAAGTATTGCATCACCTGTTTTTTGGAAAAACTCAAGGCTGTTATTAT
>JACPDD010000026.1 GCA_016184205.1 Candidatus Levyibacteriota bacterium
GTTTTTCAGCAGGGGAGAAATCATCAACTCCGGAAGTATCTTCTGTTGCATCAGACTTCTTGGGGGGATCTTGGAACAGAGACTCTTGACCTTCCTGCTCTTGTTTTTTATTTTTGTGAATGTTGTCCATAATTTCAGGGGCTTTCATAAGTAGGTTAGCTCTATTTCCAAAAGCATCCATTGCTCCTGCCTTAATAAGGCTTTCCATTGTTTTTTTGTTTACAGTACTTAGATTAACTCTCTGGCAAAAATCTTCTAAGCTTTGAAATGAGCCGCTTTTTCTGCCGTCTAGAATTGTTTGGATAGCGGCTTCTCCTACATTTTTAATTGCGGAAAGTCCAAATCTTATTCTTGACTTGTTTTCAATGGTAAAATCACTCTCCGATGCATTTATATCTGGAACAACTACAGGAATGTTGAGCCTTTTACATTCAGAGACTGCTTGAGCGATTTTCTCATTCTTTGCAGGCCCTGTTGATCCTCTTGATTCCGCCGTAAGTAAAGCTGTCATAAATTCAACCGGGTAATGTGCCTTAAGATAGGCGGTTCTAAAGGCAATCGTTGCGTAACAAGCCGCATGTGCTTTATTAAAACCGTATCCTGCAAAAGGGGCAATTAAATTGAACATCTCTTCAGCTTTTTTATCCGAGAGCCCATTTTTTACAGCTCCCTTTATAAAAATATCATGCTGTTTCTTCATTTCTGACGGAATTTTCTTTCCCATTGCTTTTCTAAATTTATCGGCATCTAGCCAGGAATATCCTGCAAGTGCAATAGTGGTAAGAAGTACGTCGTCCTGGAAGGTTAGAATTCCATAAGATTGAGAAAGTATATCCTTGAGTCTTGGGTCCGGGTATTGAATAAGGGAAGGGTTATGTTTTCTTCTTACAAATTCGGGAATATTCTGCATTGGGCCTGGACGGTAGAGTGCAACCATTGCCATAACATCAAATATGGAAGTAGGTCTAAGCTCTTTTATATGTCTTCTCATTCCAGAAGACTCAAGTTGGAAAATGCCGGTTGTTTCACCCGAGGAGAGAAGTTTGTAGGTTTTTTCATCCTCAAAGCCAATTGTTGAGAAGTCAACTTCTTTATTCTTATTTTCTTTTATAAATCTCAAAGTCTCCTGAATAATAGTTAAATTCCTAAGCCCTAAAAAGTCCATCTTCAAAAGTCCCACGCCGTCTTCCCCTATTGAGTACATGTCGTATTGTGTAATTATTTTTTCTCCGTTTGGTTCTCTTTGAAGTGGTGTGTATTCTGTGATATCTTTGTCAGCAATTACCACTCCTGCTGCATGGACAGATGCATGCCTTGCTACACCCTCAAGCTTTGTTGCAAGATCTAAAAGTTTTTTTGTATCAGCCTCAAGCTCATAAGCTCTTTTTAAGTCTGGGCTTTGCTCTAGTGCGGTTTCAATGGTCATTGCATGGCCCTGCCATCCGGGAGGTATCATCTTTGAAATTCTATCCGGCACCGCGTAGGGCATTCCCAAAGCTCTTCCACCGTCTCTAACAGAGCCTCTTGCTTCCATAGTTCCAAAAGTAATAATTTGAGCGACCTTATCTCTTCCATATTTTTTGGTAACGTAGTCAATGACCTCGTCTCTTCTGTTATCTGCAAAGTCAAGATCAATGTCAGGAGCAGACGGCCTATCGGGATTTAGAAATCTCTCAAAAGGAAGTTTAAAATATAGAGGGTCTACATCTGTAATATTTAATGAGTAACAAACTATAGAGCCTGCTGCAGAACCCCTTCCCGGTCCAACAGTTATTCCTTGTGCTTTTGCCCAGTTTACAAAGTCTGAGACTATCAAAATATAAGTCTCGTAGCCCTTGTTAAGAATGATAGATAGTTCGTACGAAGCCCTCTCTTTTATTTCTTGGGTTAGCTTGCCATATCTTCGTTTTAGTCCTTCGTTTACTATTTTTTTAATATATTCGCTTGATGATTTTTTACCCGGAACAGAAAATGAGGGCATTGTCCATTTGCCCATTATAAGCTCGAGGTTGCACATATCTGCAATTTTTACAGTATTTTCTATTGCTTCTGGAATTTGAAGGAAAAGACCTGACATTTCCTCCTTGCTTTTTATATAAAAATCTGGTGAGTCAATCATAGACAACCTTCTGTTCGGGGTGTCTATAGTTGTTTGAGTTTGAATGCATAGTAAAATCTCCTGTGCTTTTGCGTCAGAGCTGTAGGTATAGTGGTTGTCATTTGTTGCTACCAGAGGTATCCCTAGCTTTTTTGACATTTCAATTAATTTTTCGTTCAATGGATCTTGTTTTTTTACATTAAGGTGTTTTTGGAGTTCCAGGTAGAAATTGTCCTCTTGGAAAATTGCCGCTAGCTTTTCTGCCCTTTGATATGCTGTTTCCTCCTGCCCTTCTAAAAGAGGCTCCGAGACATATCCGTTTACACAAGATGATAAACATATTAACCCTTCGCTATATTTCTCTAAAAGTTTTAAGTCGGTTCTTGGTCTGTAGTAGTATCCGTAAAGATGAGCTTCTGAAACAATTTTCATTAGATTTTTGTAGCCTGTCATGTTTTTTGCAAGAAGTATCAAATGATTAGAGTCTCCATCTAGCCCTACTTCCTTGTTTTCTTTTGCGCGCTTACTTACATAAATCTCACAGCCTATAATAGGTTTTATTTCGGCTTCTTTACATGCTTTGAAAAACACAATAGCTCCATAGAGGTTGCCGTGGTCTGTAATCGCAAGAGCTTTCATGCCAAGTTCTTTTGCTCTTGCTACCATGTTTTTTATCTTTGATAGTCCGTCAAGAAGTGAATATTCGCTGTGGTTGTGTAAGTGGACGAAGTCTGTCATATTTTCGAGAGCAAGCTCTCCTTATTTAAGTCTATCTAGTATAGCATTTTTTACCAGATTATGGTCTACCTTTTCCCCAATTTTTCTCACTACTTGCCCAATTAAAAACTGTAGGGCTTGTTCTTTTCCGTTCTTATATTCTTCAACAGCTTTTTTGTTTTCCGAAAAAACTTCCATAAGAGTTTTATTCAAATCTGCAGCTCCTACTTCCTCTGTTTTTCCTAGCTTCAGTACCATTTCTACAAGCTTAGCAGGCAGTATCGTTTCTATATCTACCTTCTTGTTAATAATTAAGTTTGCAATTTGTTTCGGATTTATTCCGTGTTCATTGCCTACTCTCGCGACTTCTTCAAAATAATCCGCCAGAGCTTTCTCACGAGTTAAAATTTCCGAGTCGTAGAAGCTTAGTTTGTATTCTGTCTGAAAACGCTCGAGCTTCTTCTCCGGCAATTCTCCTATTTGAGATTTGAGATTTGAAATTTGAGATTTGTTGAAGGCCAGTGGTGGAATATCTGGTTCTGGGAAATATCTGTAGTCATGTGCTTCTTCTTTTGTCCGTTGTGAAATCGTTTTCCGTTTCCTATCATCCCACCCCCTTGTTTCTTGAACTGGCATTTCTCCTTTATTAAGAAGTTCAGTTTGCCTATTAATTTCAAAATTTATTGCTCTTTCTACAAAACTAAAAGAATTAATGTTTTTTACCTCAACTTTGTAGTTCGGCAATTGGTCATTTGGAATTGGTAGTGTTTGCTTACTGGTAGTATTCATTTCTCGAAGAGAAATGTTAGGTTCAAGCCTCATATCACCCTTTTCCATGTCTGCATTTGATACTTCCAAATATCTGACAATCTGCTGGAGTTTTTTTAGATACTCAACTACTTCTTTTGCGGTTTCAAAATCCGGTTCCGTAACTATCTCGACTAACGGCACTCCGCTTCTGTTAAAATCTATCAAGGAATACTTTTCGCTTTTTGAGATTTGAGATTTGAGATTTGGGATTTGAGACTGGTGTATTAGTTTGGCTGTATCTTCTTCCATGTGAACCCTTCGTATGCCTACCATTTTACCGTTGGACAGTCTTATCGAACCGTTTACACAAAATGGCTTGTCGTATTGGGAAATTTGGTAACCCTTTGGAAGGTCGGGATAGAAATAGTTCTTCCTGTCGAATTTTGAAAATGGGGGAATGTCGCAGTTTAATGCAAGGCCAATCTTTATACACCATTCAATTGCAGTTTTATTTGGTGCGGGCAGTGCGCCTGGAAGGCCAAGACAAACAGGACAAACGTGCGTATTTGGTTCTTTCCCAAAATAATCAGCAGAACATCCGCAAAACATCTTCGATTTTGTCCGGAGTTCAACGTGCACCTCAAGACCAATGATTGGTGCGTATTTCATAATGTTGTTACTCTAATATTCCTTGGCTCTGGAATAAACTCTTCAACCATTTGCTGAACTTTATTTACGTCAGTTCCTTGACGCAATCTGATTCCTCGAACCAAATCAGGGGAGATCATTCTCTTAACATAGACCTCTCCGGGAGATAATGTTGGCCAAAATGAGGGAGCGACCGCTTCCTGCATTTGAGACGGAGTAATTATTGGCAAGGCTTGATCAAAAAGTAAAGTTACATCTCCTGGGACAGGAAATCCTTGTCTTTGTTCTCGTGAATAAAGAAAAATGAGGTCTTCATAATCACCGAGCCCAATGGCGAGAATTGGAAGTTTTATATAAGGTACTCCTTCTGCTTCTGCTTGTTTCGGTGAAAGGAGTCCATGCCTCAAAATAAGTTCGAGTCTATCATGCGTTGTTCCCGCAACTTCAAAATATCTATAAAAGGAGTGACTGTACGGAAATAATTTAATTGTTTCTTGTGCTTCAGTCGTCATAATTTTGGTGTGTGTTTGTAATATTCTGTCGCTTGTTCGAATGCGTAACCCACCTGAAAGAGTTTTTCTTCTGAGAATTGTGTTCCCATGATCTGAATTCCGATTGGTAAACCATTTGAGAATCCTGCAGGGACAGCAAGGCTTGGAATCCCAGCCAAATTTGCGGTTACCGTAAAAATATCGGATAAGTACATTTTTAAAGGATCATTTACTTTTTCTCCTAATTTCCATGGGGCGGTAGGGGAGACCGGTGAAATTATTGCATCAACTTTTTCAAAAGCTTTTTCGAAATCCTGTTTGATTAAAGTTCTAACTTGCATTGCCTTTTTATAGTAGGCGTCATAATAACCAGCCGACAAAGTAAATGTTCCAAACATAATTCTCCTTTTTGCTTCATCACCAAAAAAAGATCTGTCATTTCCAAAACGTATCCCATCATAACGTGCCAAATTTGACGAAACTTCGGAGGACATAATTATATAATAGGCGGCAATTGCATATTGTGTGTTCGGTAGAGAAATATCGACAACTTCGGCTCCAAGTTCTTCTAGTTTTTTGATTACTGCTTCGGTCTTTTCTTTTATTTCAGAATCGAGTCCTGATGCGAAGTATTCTTTTGGAACTCCGATTTTTAATCCCTTGACTCCGTTTTCGATTTTCGAGTAATTCGAAACTGTCTTATCTGGAGTTGTCGCGTCGTGAGGGTCCGACCCTGCGGTAACGCTAAGAAGCAGAGCGGAGTCTTCAACTGTTTTTGTAAAATGTCCAATGGAGTCAAGGGAAGAAGCCATGGCAATAATTCCATATCTGCTAACCCTTCCGTATGTTGGTTTAAGTCCGACAAGGTTGTTAAAACTGGCCGGGAGCCTTATAGAACCGCCTGTGTCCGTTCCTGTTGATGCAAGACACATGTCCGCTGCCAATGCTGCAGCAGAGCCGCTTGAGGAGCCTCCAGGGACATGTTCTTTGCTCCACGGATTCTTTGTGGGTCCAAAGTCTGAATTTTCGCCAGATGAACCATGCGCCCATGCATCACAGTTGATTTTTCCAATAATGATTGCCCCTGCGTCTTTTAATTTTGCAACAACAGTGGCGTCATATTGTGGAATGTAGTTTTCAAGGACTTTAGATGCGGCAGTGGTTTTAAGACCTTTTGTCAAGAAAATATCTTTAAGTGCAATTGGGATTCCCAAGAATGGAAGCTCTTCGCCATTCGCTCTTTGCTTGTCGGCGCTCTCTGCTTGTTCAAGCGCTCCTTTTTCATCAACCGTAATAAATGCATTAATATCTTCGTTATGTTTTCTTATCTGTTCAAGACATGCTTTTGCAATATCTACCGAAGAAAACTTTTTCCCTCTGAGTCCTTCTAAGGCTTCTGCAATTGTGAGTTGATTTAAATCCATAACTATACGCTATACGCTAAACGCCAGACGCTACTTGCTGTCTAGGATTGCTTTTACTTTGAAGAGTCCATTCTGTGTTGATTTTGAATTCGATAGTGCTTCTTCTTGAGCGAGCTCGCAATCCTTAACAATATCCTCTCTTGTGACATTTTCTAGGCCTGTTACTTGAGACGTTGGCTCAACATTCTTTGTGTCGACTTCGTTAAGTTTTTCAATGTAAGAAAGGATATCGGAAAGCTGCTCTTCAAATTTCTTTTCTTCTGCAGCCGACAATGTAAGATTCGCAAGCTTTGCTACATGGGAAACATTTATTTTCATGCGGTAATTATAACGCAGCACCAAGTCTCTTGGCAATGACAGTCCGAGCTTTTAATTCAAGGGTATCGTCAAGCGGTTCAAGTTTTATTTTGTTTTCGTATTTTACCTCTAAAGCTTTTGCTATGAGGAAATCGGCAAGCTTTGGATTTTTAGGAAGGACTGGGCCATGTAGATAGGTTCCGACTGAGTTTTTATACATTATTCCTTCTGTTCTATCCTCTCCGTTATTTCCAAAACCCTTGACAACCTTTCCAAGTGCTAACTCTTTATCTGCTATATATGTTCTTCCGCCGTGATTTTCAAAGCCAACAAGAGTAGTACTGAGTATTTTGATAGCGATATTGCCAATGAGACGAGGACTGTTTTCTCCTGGGTTTTTTGTATATAGATCAAGAATTCCGAGACCTTTGATAATCGTTCCGTCTGCTTCCTTGTAATATTTTCCTAAAAATTGGTAAGCGCCGCAAATATAAAGTCCTGGGATTCCAGCTTCAATCAGCTTCTTTAGCAGAATTCTCTTTTCAGTGCTAAAATCACGGGAAACGATTTTTTGTTGCGTGTCTTGAGCACCGCCCATAAATAGTATGTCGCATGTTGCAAGTCGCTTTTCGTCAAAACCAACATCGAGTCTTCTAATTTGGGTTTTTATATTTCTCCATTCGCAGCGTCTTTGTAAGGTTATAATATTCCCTCTGTCTCCGTACGTGCTCATTAGATCTGGATAAAGCCAGCCGATAGTCAAAGATAATTGACCATTTACCATTGACCATTTACCATTTTTATTTCTCATAATATTTTTTTGCCTGTTAGGATTTTACGGGTTTCTAACATGGCCGAATAAGTAGCAAGGACATACAGCACGTCGTCTTTCGATGTTTGGAGCGTCGCAGTTTCAACTGCTTTTTTCAAATTGGGTTCAATTTTGACTTTTGACATCTGACTTTTGACATCTGACTTTTGCGAGTATTTAATTCGCAGTCCCATATCGTAACACCTATCGCCAGAGATTGTGATTGTCTTTGACTTTTGAACTAGCTCTTCGGCTTCTATATCCCAAATCCATGAAACGTCGCGTCCGTCCGGAATTCTATCGTTTAGAACAAGCAAAACATCTGGATTTTTCTCTTTTGATAATATTGCCTCAATAGATTGGTTAAAACTTGCGGGGTTTTTGGAAAGCAGGACAAAAACATTTTTATTTTTATATTTGAGCTTTTCTTGTCTTCCAAAGGCTGGAGAAAAATTTTTAAGAGACTGTTCAATTGCTTCCAGTCCGACACCAAAGCCTTCGGTTAAAAGAAGCGCTGCGGCATTAATGTTGTAGCGATTATATTCGCCCAGAAGAGGATTTGGAAGAGTATCAAAGGAATAGATTAAGGGGTTTGCGAAATTACATTTTGGGCATTTGAATTTTCCAAGGTGGGAATATGACCGGCTTTCAAATTCTAATTTCGTAGAACAATTTGGGCAATATAGAAAATCCACATCTGAATTTGCCCTCGCGTTAGATAATTTCTTCTTCTGTAACCCAAAATAAAAAGTATTCAAACCGGACTTTGCGCTAATAAAGGAGAGCATAGGGTCGTCTCCATTTGAAATAAGCACGGTTTCTTTGGGGAGCCTTTTGAGCGAATCTTGCCACTTGTTGGCAATAATATTCACCTCTCCATATCTGTCCAGCTGGTCACGGAACAAGTTTAAGAGGACGATTGACAGCTGACCCCGATTCAATCGGGGTTGACCTTTGACAATTGACATTTGGGATAAGATGAGCGGAAGAGAATTTTCATCAGTTTCAAACACAGCAATATCATATTTAATTTTCCCCAAAACGTTTGAATGCGAGATAAGACTCGAAGCAATTCCGTTAAGAAGATTGGCTCCTTCCAGGTTTCTAAATACCTTTAGCCCTTGTCTTTCAAGCACTTCAGAAATCATCTTTGATGTGGTTGTTTTTCCATTAGTGCCAGCAATGAGGACTATTTTTAGCTTCGAATTTGCCTTTAACAACTTGCTAACGATGCTAGAATCGATGTTCAACGCAACATGTCCGGGCCAGGTCGACCCATTCCTCCCCAAAATTTTACTAACAAGAGAAACATTTTTTCCTAGCAGAATAGAAAAAAAATTTAGCATGCTTGAATTCTATCATTAAAACAGGTATAAATCGAACCATGAGCATCGAATGGATAAATCCAGCATATAACCCTGAAGCACAGGAGATAGTAATTAATAGAGACCAGAGACGAGGTGCTTTAATAGAAGATAAGGGTATTTATGCAGGGTTCCGAGTAACGAACCATGAGGGATTAGAATGGGTAACAATTGACAATTTGGTGGGAGAAGAAAAAATACCACTTTGTAATTTATTACTGGGAAACTGTGACTTTGATTTATTAACACATCTAAAACAAGGAGATGCGATGAGAATAATAATTTCAATCAGCTCGGCCCCAATAGGCTCAAATGGTGAATATAAGAGGGCAATTGCATTAGTTGCCTGTGATAGCGGAATTATATATCTTAGCCCTGGATTTGACTTAATACAATACAATCTTGGAAGGAGGGCTCGAAAACCCAGATTATTGCCTACATAGAGCGGAGGATTCGTATGCGCTCTTCAACCGGTGGGTGAGTATTAAAAAGAGAAGCAAACATTACCTTTGCATTTTTACCTTTGAAGGGGTTTTCGATATACAGATGTGCTGTGGCATGAGTAGCGGTTCTTGTTGGTGTTTTATCTTTTGCAATTTTTTCAAGAGCAGAAGCAAGACCTTCCGGGTACCTTGTAAGCAGCGCTCCTGAAGCATCCGCTAAAAATTCTCTTTTTCTTGATACTGCCAGTTGGATGAGAGTTGCAACAAGAGGGGATAGTACGGCAAAAAATATGCCCAGAGCAAGAAAAATCATCTGTTGATTGCCACTTCCTCCCCTGCTGCGTCCGCCACCAAACCACAGACTCCTCATAAAAAAGTCCGCTATTATCACTACGAACCCAACCAGAATTGCCACTATTGCCATGAGTCTTGTATCAAAATTTTTAACGTGAGAGAGTTCGTGCGCAATAACACCTTCGAGCTCCACTTTCTCCAATTTTTCAAGCAAGCCTACTGTCGCACAAACCACAGCATGCTTAGGATCGCGCCCTGTTGCAAATGCATTTGGAGAGGAGTCGTTAGACACGTAAACTGCAGGCATGGGCAGACCGGCTCCAATACTTAGGTTTTCAACTATTTTAAAAAGTTCAGGACTGTCCTCCTTCTTAATCCTCTTTGCATTGGATAATCCAAGAATAATTTTGTCCGAATAATAGTAGCTTGCAAAGCTTATTAAGCCTGCAAAAATAAGCCCAAAACCTAAATACGAAAGCCCATATCCAGATGCTTTACCAAAAATATAAAGAAGTGTTGCAATAAAAACTACAAACAGGGCTATTATTAGCCACGTTTTGAGTTTATTTTGCGAAATAGAGGAATAGATGTTCATACGACACTCTTCTCAAAAAGAAACTTTCACCGGGCCTTTTTCTCTCTCAGAGTTTTGGAAGAATTCCGCAGACTTAAAACCTAACATGCCGGAAATTATTACGTTTGGGAAGATTTGAATTTTAGTATTAAAGTCCATGACAGTCGAATTGTAAAATTGCCTTGCATATGCAATTTTGTTTTCCGTGTCTGATAGTTCGTCCGAAAGCCTTAGGAAATTTTCATTAGCTTTTAAATTTGGATAATTCTCAGCGACTGCAAAAAGAGACTTCAGGGTGTCTGTTAACATATTGTCAGATTCAGCTTTTTCAGCCGGACTCTTGGCTTTCATGAGCGAAGTTCTGGCTTTTGTGACGTTTTCCAAAACTTCTTTTTCGTGCTTAACATAGCCTTTTACAGACTCAATTAAGTTAGGAATTAAATCAATTCTTCGCTTCAGCTGCACATCTATATGAGAAAAAGCTTCTAAGACCCTAACTCTTGCGGCTACGAGGCTATTGTAAAGAAAAAGAAGATAGAAGGTTATAAGAGCAATGGTACCAACAATTAGCCATGTAGAGTTCATAACATTATTATACCACTAAGACATTATCCAGTCAATAAATTTTTTGGCCGGAAGAGCATTTAGAACATCTTTTTTTTCTGCCCAGCCGCGCCTAGCAACAGATACGCCATAAAACATGTTATCCATATGAAATATTGCATGACTGTCCGTGTCAATTACAAATTTAACTCCTGCCTCTTTAGCCTGTTTTACAAGAGTGTCAGGCAAATCAAGTCTTTCAGGCCAAGCATTTATTTCCAAAGCCTTATTGTGCTTTACGCAAAAATCAAAAATTTTGTTCCAGTCAAGCTCATATCCGGGTCTTGAATTTAAAAGTCTTCCTGTAGGATGAGCTAGGATTTTGGCTTTTGGGTGGGACAGCCCTTTTAGAACTCTTTTTGTCATTTCTTCCCTGGAAGTTGAGAAAGAGCTGTGAACAGAAACTATTAAAGCATCAACCAGTTCTATTCCTTTGTCATCAATTGCTAGATTTCCAGAGGCTATTATATCCATTTCAAGCATATTTATTACTCGAATACTTTTATTACTCCGTTGAAGTTGTTCGATTTTTTTTCTTCTTTTGGACAAAATAGAATAAATCTCACTTTTGGTATGGTTTCCTATACTTGGATTGTGGTCGCTGAGACCAACGTATTCGTATCTCAACTCCCGCGCTCGTCTTATCATGTCTTCCATAGAACTATCCCCGTAATCGTGGCTTGAGTCCAATTGGTAGTTTGTATGAATATGCAAATCCCCCTTAATATCTTTTATGTCTATAAGATTGGGGAGTTCATCTTTTCCTGCAGCTTCTATTTCTCCTTCGTTTTCTCTTAATTCAGGAGGTATCCACTTGAGACCTAAATAGTTATAGAACTTCTCTTCCGAGGAAAATTCCAAAAGGGGAGAGCCTTTTTTGCTTAAAAGTTTTATTCCTCGCTCAGACAGAGATAAGTGTCTTTTGAGGGCATATTCCCTAAGTGCCACATTATGGTGTTTAGAGCCTGTAAAATGCTGAAGAAGCGAGCCAAATTGGCGCGGAGGAAGTATGAGCATATCTACGTGTTTGCCTCCTCCTACAAGGATTGATGCTGTGGTTGGGCCCCTTTCTATGACCCTTTCTTTTCCCGGAAAAGAAATAAAATAATCAATAACGGCCTCGGTATTTTTAGATGTAACAGCTATGTCCACATCTCCAACAGTCGCATTCATGCGTCTAAGGCTTCCTAAAGGCTCCGCCCTGATAACATCTTTGTGTTTTCCTAGATATTCGACAATTTCCTTAGCCAAGGCAAAAGCATAAGTGAGTACCATTCTCTTGTTTTTTGTTGTACCGCTTCTGTATTCATTTATAGCTTGGAGAATATCTGCTTGAGACTTTTTTCCAAATCCTTCAATTCCCTCAATTTTTCCTGAAATAGCAAGTTTTTTTATGTCTTCAATGACTGTTTTTGGATTTTTGAGATTAAAATAACTTACAAGCTTATTTGCTTTTTTTGGGCCAAAAGAGGGCACGTCCAAAAGCGGAAAGACTGCAGGAGATATACCTTCAAAAGCTTCTTCAAAATGTTTTACCCTGCCTGTCTTAAACAACTCAGAAAGCCTTTTCTCTATGGTGGGACCGATTCCGGGTATTTTTTCAAGAACTCCTTGTTGATAAAGGGTTCTAAGTTCTGTGCTTGCGTGCTCTACAGAGTCGGCTGCTTTAAGATATGCTAAAATTTGAAATTTATACTTGTATTCACTTTTTATTGTGTAGGCGGCAGCAACGTTTCTTAGAAGTTTTGCTATTTCAACATTATTCATCAGCGTGGCGGGATGGACGGGACTCGAACCCGCGGCCTCCTCCGTGACAGGGAGGCGCTCTAACCAACTGAGCTACCACCCCAAGTTGTTAAGCTTTACAATTTTAACAAATTATTTAAGTCGAATCAATGCTTATGAGTTCAAGTCTTGATTTTTTCTTTTTCAGTGTTATACTTTTAGTCTGCCCTATACAAAAACCTCTATGCCAAGAGAAAAAGCAGCGAGAAATATACAGAAAAAAGTATCAAGGCGCAGTAAGCTACAAAGTTTTAAGCTAAGCGATTCTTACATAAGCTTATTTCTTGGAGTTTTGGTGGTAGTTATAGTAGCGCTCATTGGTTTTGCTTTTGTGAGGCTTGAGCGAGGGAATAAAGAAACAGGACAAGTAAGTTCCACAAGTACAGTTGCTTCTACTGGAGAAAAACAAGGGAGTAAAAATTCAAATTTGCCGGAAAAATATACTGTCAAATCAGGAGACGACTTATGGAGCATATCTTTGAAAATTTATGGTTCTGGGTATAACTGGGTAGATATTGCAAAAGCAAATAATTTGACTGAACCTAACACAATCTATTCAGGTGCCTTACTTAACATTCCAAATGTTAAACCACTTGCAAAGTCAGGTGAAATAAAAAGCGTGGAAGCTTCTAAAGCTGAGGCAATCAAAGCCCCGTCATACACTGTTAATGAAGGAGACAATCTTTGGGAAATAGCAGTAAGGTCGTATGGAGACGGATATAAATGGGTGGACCTGGCAAGAGAGAATAAACTTGAGAACCCTTCCTTAATATATCCAGGAGATATTTTCAAAATTCCACGTTAGTGTATAATAGAAAAGCAGGCTTAAGCCCCTTTGAAGTTTCCCTGGCTGAAGTTCAATTGACTGAAGATGAATAAGCAAATTTTTCTGTTGTATATTACAGTATTTATAAACATTCTTGGCTTTGGAATGGTGTTTCCTCTTTTTCCTCTTTTTGCGGAAACTTTTAAAGCTACAGCCTTGGATATTGGTCTTATGGCAGCCACATTCTCTTTGGCGCAATTTTTAACATCTCCAATTTTGGGCCGAATGTCAGACAGATATGGCAGAAAGCCCATAATCGTATTTTCCATGATAGCCTCATCAGTTTCCTATATTATTGCAGCTTTTGCTCCAGGCCTTGCCGTGTTATATATTTCAAGAATAATTCACGGAGTTGCCTCGGCAGGAGTTTTTCCAATAGCATCTGCTTACATCGCAGATGTTACTTCAAAAGAAGAAAGGGCAGCATATATGGGAAAAATTGCAGGAGTATTTTCGCTAGGATTTATGTTTGGCCCTGTAATTGGCGGGTTCTTAGGCAGTTATGGATTCTCCGTAACATTTATTGCGGCAGCTGTGGTCTCCACATTTAATTTGATTTTTATCCTAACGAGCTTGCCAGAGCCAGTAACTCAAAGAGCTGAAAGGCTAGTGTTAAAGGAAGGTTTGTTTAACTTCAAAGAAGTATATCATGGCTTAAGAGGTGACTTTGGAATTTTATTTTTTCTTTTGTTCTCATGGGCTTTTTATATTAGTAATTTCCAAGTTGCAATACCTCTTTATATGCAAAATGTTTTTTCTGCGGGAACAGTAGAAACCGGAATATTTTTTTCAATAACAGGCGCAACTGCAACAGTGGCGCAATGGTTCCTTCTGCCTATAGTTGTCAGGAGAGTAGGAGAGCTTAAGACAATACTTTTGGGAATTGGCCTTATGATTTTCGGGCAGTTATTCGCAACTGTTTGGGCATCTTACGCGCTTTTCTATCTGTTTTTCATTATTTCAATTATAGGAAGCGGACTCAAAAGGCCTACGGTAAACGCAGTTTTATCAAAAGCTACTCACACAGGACAGGGCGCAACTATGGGACTTGCATTTTCCTTTGAAAGCATGGGTAGAGTAGTTGGCCCGCTTATTGCAGGTTTTGCAATTACACGGTTTGGGCTCAAATTTCCCTTCTGGGCAACTGTTGCAATCCTAATTATCGGCTTTATTCTTTTTTATAAATTCGAAACGAAACGCAGCCGCAAATGATATAATGGATTGACTGCGGGATTGGTTCAATGGCAGAACACCACCTTCCCAAGGTGGGGACGCGAGTTCGATTCTCGTATCCCGCTCCATAGGAATTTTATCGAACTCGTGGATTTTAGCTTCAGAAAGTTGATAAAATTAGTCAAAATCTAATCTTATAACCTAGTATCCATACGGGAATCGAACCTTTACTATAAAAAAACTTTATTTTTTAAACACAACAGCTAAGTTTGGTAATGTCTGTGGTAAACGATAAAGCGGCAATTTTTATACTTTCTGAAAGTGTGGGAAACATCGGTAAGGAATTTATGACATCATCAATGGTGTTCTTATTTTTGACAAGTACCATCGCTTGCGCAATTAGTTCCCCTGCATTGGGAGCTAATATATGGATACCTAAAATTACTTTAGTATCAGGGTGAACAGCCATTTTGATTAAGCCTTCTGTACGATTTATTATCATAGCTTTTGTCACATCGGCAAAATGGACAGTACGGCAAAGACATCTTCCTAACTGCTTCATCTCTTGATCTTCGGTAAGTCCTACTCCTGCAAGTTGTGGGTAGGTAAAGACAGTCCAAGGGACAAAGTTATAGTCAATGCTATTCTTTGTCTCTTTCAAAGCATTTTCAGCAGCCAAG
>JACPDD010000027.1 GCA_016184205.1 Candidatus Levyibacteriota bacterium
GAAAGAGTTCCTCCCTCTGTTGCAACAGCGCTGCTTGTACTTATTATAGAAGACGTTGTAGCTTTTGGTGGAGCACTCTGAGTGGCAAGGGGATTATAAATAGGCGTAATTTGAATTCTTTCTTTTATCGCATTGATTGTTTTTTTATCAAAAGTAGGACTTATCGGAAATATCTGCACGCTTAAAGTTTCGGGAATAGTTGAAGTTACAATGTTGTGGTAAATATTAAATGCTATCCAAAAAACCACAAGAAAAAAACTTGAGATTATAAGAAGAAGAATATCTTTTTGTTTCATTCTAGTTTTTAAAATAGGCTGTTCCCTTAAGGCCAATCTGAAATGTTTCACTCTGGTCTGCTTTTCTGTTTAAAGCTATAGTATCTAAAGATACAACTCTTTGCATAGTTACCACATTCTCAACAAGCGCTAAAATACTATTATAGCTTCCTTCAGCTGTCAGCGAAAAAGCAAAAGAGGAGTATTTTTTCTTAGAAGTTGTTGGGGTTGCTACTTCTACCTGAAAAGTTTGAAGCCCTTCAAGATTTACTCCAGAATTCTTAGCTAAAGATTGAAGTTGTGCAACAAGCAAAGATATCTGAGGATCCTGGGGAACGGCATTTAGTATTAATGGAATATCATCGGCAAGCTGTTGATACTCCTTTCCCAAGGAGGAAAGATTACTGATTTTCTGCGCCAGCTGTTTTTCCGTAAATGTGTTATCTGCAAGCTCTCGCCTTAGTCTTACAATAGTTGAAATAGTTGGGTTTATAGCAAAAATTCCAAAGAATGAGAGAGCCAGAAATGTTAATATTACACTTGTGAATTTTTGAGTTTTCTCTTGATTTAAATTTGGAAAAAGCTCAAGGTATTTGCTTTGTCTTAAATTTTTTAAGATTCTACTGTTTTGTATTTGCATCAGATTTTTTGATGGGCTTTAGGGTGCCCGTTATACTGACTGAAATCAGCGATGACGATGGTATATTCTCTATTTTCTCTATGCTTACTGAAGCTATGCTCGGGTAGTTTTTAAGAGAATCTACGAATGCACCTAGCTGAGATATCCTAGTAAAGCTTGCATTTATTTTTATGGAAGTATCCGAAGTTGTTAAATTATTAAAAGTAGTACCCGAGGGGAAAAGAGCAAGAGTATCTTTTAAAATTTTTAATTCGTAGGCCGAAAGATTTGAAAACTGATTGACAACGCCAATTCTGTCTTGGAGATTTCTGTACTTATCTTCACTTGTTTTTGAGAATGCAATAATGGCCTGTTCCTGCCTAATTTTTGCGTGCAAATCTATGAGCTGTCTATCCAGAAAAAAACGATACACAAAAGCAGAAAGCGCAACGACTTCAGTTAAGATAACTACCACTCTTCCTGCTGACAGCGCCCATCTTAAGAATTTATCAGTGAAGCTAACCCTTTTTTTTACTAAATTAATATCCAAATACGAGGGACTGTTTGGCATGTCAATTTTAGTCTATGTGAAATGAGCTAATTTGTCAAAGGAAATGAGGCTTATTTTTTAACGGTTTTTCTCTTCTTTATGGAAGCTTTTTTAGGAGCTTTGATTCTTGGGGTTTTACTTGTTACTTTTTTAGAAAAAGAAGATTTTATTCTGGCAGCCTTATTCTTATGAATTATGTTTTTTTTGGCTGCCTTATCCACAACCGAAAAAACTTCTCTTAGTTTTTTTTCAGAAGCATTTTTTCTTGCTTCTTTTATAACTTTTCTCAAAAGCTCACGGATTGTTTTATTTTCAGCTTGCCTCTTTTTGTCCTGACGTAATTTCTTCTTCGCTGATTTTATTACTGGCATGCCCAGATTCTACCATGCTATACTGAATTACGCAATAATTGTTGCATGGCTTGGATAGCTGCATAGTTACTATTTAGCTATGTCATCTATTCAGCTATTTTAATTACATGCCTACCGATTTTTTCAAAAAAGGATTAAACCTTTTGCTCAAACGTCAGACCAATATCTTATCCGCCGCATTTGTAATTATGGTAACCGTTATTTTGTCTCAAGTATTGGGACTTGTAAGACAAAGACTTTTAGTCTCCATTTTTGGCGCATCAAACACGTTAGGGGTTTATCTTGCATCCTCAAGACTTCCAGATTTTCTATTTCAACTTATTATTGCAGGAGCTCTTTCGTCCGCTTTTATTCCTATTTTTTCTAGCTATTTAGCAAAGAATAAACAGGAAGATGCGAATAGGCTTGCATCTACACTTCTTTCTTTTAGTCTTTTAACCTTTGCCATCCTTGCCTTAGTACTTTTTATTTTTGCGCCTTATTTTTCGGGTCTCATGGCTCCTGGATTTTCTCACGAACAAATAACTCTTATGGGAAATTTAACAAGAATAATAATTTTTGGAGAGATTTTATTTATGATTGGAAGTTTTCTCTCGGCAATTTTACAATCTTTTCATCGTTTTTTTGTTGCGGGTTTCGCTGCTGCTTTATATAACCTAGGCATAATTATTGGAATCGTTTTATTGTCTCCGATGTTTGGAATTTATTCTGCCGCTTATGGTGTAATACTGGGAGCTTTAATATTCGTTGTTGCACAGATCCCGGGAGTTTTGAAAGTTGGTTTTTCTTTTAAACCATCGCTTGAGTTTAGAAAAGACGGAATGAAAGATGTATTGCAGCTTATGTGGCCAAGAACAATTGGACTTGCAATATTCCAACTTGGAACAATTCTTACTGTAACCCTTGTTTCACTTATTCCAAATCCTGGAAGAAATTATGTAATTTTTGATTATGCGCAAATCCTCTCTTTTGCTCCAATTGTTCTTTTTGGACAGTCAATAGCGCAAGCCGCTTTCCCGGTTTTATCTAAAGAAAAGGATAAAATTGAGGAATTTAAAGCAACGTTTATGACAAGTTTCAATCAAATACTTTACTTAATGCTTCCAATTTCTGTACTCTTCCTGGTCTTAAGAATTCCAATTGTGAGGCTTGTTTTTGGAGCAGCTGCATTCGATTGGGAAGCAACAGTTCTAACTGGAAGAACACTCGCATTTTTTAGCATATCTCTTTTTGCGCAAGCATTGGTATTTTTAGTTGCGCGAGGATTTTACGCAATGCACGATGCAAAAACACCTCTTTACGTTGGAGCATTTAGTACGGCTATTATGTTGGGGCTTGGGTTTCTTTTTGTCACTTTTTATAAGTTGGGAGCTCCCGGGATAGCGTTTGCATACTCCTTAGGATCTATTGTAAATTTCTTTCTCCTGCTAATATTCTTAGATAGAAAAATAGGAAGCTTTGATAAAGTCCCCATGAGCGCCTCAATATTTAAAATTCTTGTTGCAACGTTTTTCACAGGATTCGCTCTTTATATTCCAATAAAACTTTTAGACCAACTTGTTTTTGATACTACAAGAACTATAAATCTCTTAATCTTAACAGGAATTGCAAGTTTTGCAGGGCTTAGTCTTTATCTTTTTTTAACCTGGCTTTTTAATGTTAAGGAAGCTCAAACATTTCTATATCTATTTAGAAAAATTGGAAACTGGAAAGAAATTTTAGGAAAAAGCGAAGAAATCATTGTAGAGCATAGAGCCAACCCCTAAATGCTATAATCTCCACATGGCTCGATCAGACTCACCACGAGTGAATCAGGCAAACATTAGGAACTTTTGTATTATAGCCCATGTTGATCATGGAAAATCAACTCTTGCGGATAGACTTTTAGATATTACAGGTACTGTTTCCAAACAGAAAATGCAAGAACAATATTTAGATAGTAATCCTATTGAGCGCGAGAGAGGCATAACAATTAAGCTCGCTACGGTAAGGATGAACTATACGCTAGACGCTATACCCTATGAACTAAACTTGATTGATACTCCGGGGCATGTGGATTTCTCCTACGAAGTTATAAGAACTCTGTATGCTTGTGAGGGCGCGGTGCTTTTAGTTGATGCAACAAAGGGAGTTCAGGCGCAGACAGTTGCAAATTATAACTTTGCAAAAAAACAAGGGCTCACTGTACTGCTGGCAATAAACAAAATTGATTTACCGTCTGCAAGAATTGACGAAGTGGAAAAAGAGCTCAGAGACACTTTTGCCTTCAGGGAAGAAGAGGTGCTTTTGCTATCAGCAAAAACAGGAGAAGGAGCTAAGGATTTATTAAAAGCGGTAATTGAGAAAATTCCACCTCCCGCAGGCTCATCCGACTCTCCTACACAAGCCTATATATTCGACTCAATTTACGACGAGCATAGAGGAATTGTTATTTATGTGAGAATCAAAAACGGAACTATAAAAAAAGGAGATGAGATTATTTTTCTTTCAGATAATTCTTCTTCGCTAGTTCTTGAGACAGGGTTTATGAAGCCGGAATATAATTCCCTAGAACAGCTCCTAAATGGAGAGGTTGGGTATATCATTACCAACATTAAAGACATAGAGAGAGCGAAAGTTGGAGATACAATTACAACAAAACACAATAAGGGGATGGCACTTCCTGGATTTGTAAGTCTTAAACCATTTGTTTACCTCTCAGTTTACCCAACGTCAAACTCGCAGTATCAAATGTTAAAAAAAGCAATTTATAAGCTCAAGCTTAACGATGCGTCTTTGGTTATTTCGTCTGAGCAATCAATAATTTTTGGCCCAGGATTTAGATGCGGTTTTTTGGGATTACTTCATTCACAAATTGTCATTGAGCGGTTAGAAAAAGAAAGCGGGGTTGAAGTTTTTACCGCTCCTCCAACAATTGAATATATTGTTGATGGAAAATCTATAACTAGTCCCAAAGATTTTAGAAATGATGCAAAGGAAACAAAGGAGCCTTTTATAGCAGGCGAGATTTATACGCCGGTTAGGTATGTTGGAGCACTTCTTGAAATTATAAACTCGCGCCGCGGTAGACAAAAAGATGCTCAGTACTTTGGCTCTCAGGCAAAACTTCTTTTTGAGATGCCACTGCTTGAGGCCGTTTATGATTTCTCTGACTTGATAAAATCTGCTTCCTCGGGGTTTGCCTCTTTTGATTATGAAATATCAGATTATAGAGCGTCAGACCTTGCCCGCGTGGATATTTCTATAAATGAGGCTATAATTCCTGAACTTTCTTTTATAGTTCACAAAAGCGAAATGGAGAGTTTTTCAAGAAGAATTGTCAAAGTCTTGGCAGAGGCTATTCCAAAACATCAATTTATAATATCAGTCAGAGCACAACAAGGAGCAAAAATTATAGCAAGTGAAAAAATTGGAACTCTTAGGAAAAACGTTCTAGCTAAAATGTCTGGAGGGGATAGAACGAGAAAAGATAAATTACTTGCGAAACAAAAAGAAGGCAAGAGGAAAATGAAACAGATTGGAAAAATTTCAATTCCAAAAGAAGCGTTTCTAGCTGTTCTTAAAGTTTAGAATCCCAGAAGTAGAAGGCCGCCTAATATAGAAAGAATTATGCCTGCTGCTCCGAGTCCAATTATCTTATCTCCTGGTCCAGGAGGAGCAATTGTTGGCGCAACCGCAATTGTGGTAGTTGGTGTAATTGTCTCGGTGGGCATCTCTGGAGTTATTTGCGCGCTGCCAGTGCCTGCGCCTCCACTGCCCAAACTACCTGCTGTGACGGTGATTGTTGTTTTGCAAGTTGCTACCGCACTTGTTGAGTTACCATTGTCTGTTAGGATGACAGATGCATTATATGTCCCAGCATTGTTGTAAGTATGAGCAATTTGAGCATTAACGGAATTAGTTCCAATTCCTCCGGATGAAGTTACATCTCTTGCTTGACCATCGCCAAAAGTAAAGCTGGCTTTGGTTATTGTCCCGTCATCATCTTTTCCAGATGCTGTAAAAGTTAGGGAATAAGGGGCAGCTCCTGTTGCGCTTCTGTCAAGTATAAGGCTGTTGCAAACCGGAGCCTTGTTGGCAGATGTGCTGCCAGAAGAGACGTCATTAATTGTAACTGTTGCAGGAGAAGGTTGCCCTGCCAAAACATCTTCATTTGCTTGGTCTCCTGCACCAACAGATAGAACTTGGGTTTGGCTTCTGTCTACCGCTATTGGAGTTGTTGAACCTGCAGTTCCCGAAGTAGCCTTTAGAGTGAGAGTTGCGATTTTTGTAATTGTGCTAATAACCTTGGCCGGATCTGAACCAACTGATAAACTTACGCTAACACTTGCTGTAGCACTGCTGGTGCTGTTAAAAATTGGACCTGCAAGTTTGGTAAATACAGAATTTTCAACAAGACCGGAAGTGGGGTCAACATTGAATTTTATGCCGTTATAAATTAAAGTTAGTTTTACAAAAGAAACTTGATTGCTTCCAGGATTCATCATTATATCAAAGCTTGTTGTATCTCCAACATTCATCATTTTGCTGGTAGGTACAAAAGAGAGGGTGGTTGTAGGAGCAGCCTTAGTAGTCACCTCTTGTTGCTGTTGTGTTAAATACACAGTCAATGGAATGGCGAATAGGAGAACAATAAGGAAACCCAACAGGAATATTTTTTTGCCTGAAAAGAAAGACATATTTGCGCAAGTAGCGCCTTGATTTATCGTATATAAGAAAGGCATAGGTGTCAAGGTACGTTCATGAAGCTGAACGTACCAAGCCTGTTGACACCAAAGAAGTTTTTTTGTTATACTCTGTCAACTGATTTTTATATATGATGGCAGTAAAGGCAGCAAAAATAACAAAAATGAGAATAAAGCCTCTGGCCGGATATGTATTGGTTGAACCCACGGAAGCAGAAGAAAAAACGGCGAGTGGTATTCTTCTTCCTGACGCTGCAAGAGAGAAGCCAGCACAAGGGAAAGTAATATCAGTAGGAACCCCATTGTATGAGGACGGCAAAAAGATAGTAGCTCCAGTAAATGTTGGAGATGTGGTGATTTATAAAAAATGGGGCGGAGATGAAATTAAGATTGATGGGAAAGATTTAAAATTGGTCAAGTTTGATGAACTTATGGGAATAGTAGGAAAATAATATGGCAAAAAAAATAATATACGCAGAAGAAGCAAGGCAAAAATTACAGATTGGAGTAGACCAATTAGGCAAGGCTGTTGCAACAACGCTTGGACCAAAGGGAAGGAACGTTTCTCTTGAGAGAAAATGGGGAGCTCCCAGTGTTATCCATGATGGCGTCACAGTTGCAAAAGAGATAGAACTTAAGGACCCATTTGAAAATATGGGCGCACAGCTTATTAAGGAAGCCGCTTCAAAAACCGCTGATGTCGCTGGGGACGGAACAACAACAGCAACTATAATTGCGCAAGCAATAGTAGATGAGGGAATTAAAAATATTACAGCAGGAGCCAATCCAACGCTTTTGAAAAAAGGCCTTGAAGAAGCAAGTAGGGCTGTGGTTTCTTTTATAAAGACTAAAGCAAAAAATGTTAATATCAAAAATAATGCTGAGATTTCGCAAATTGCTACTATTTCTGCTGGCGATGGGGAGATTGGAGAACTTGTAGCTGAAGCTCTTCAAAAAGTAGGAAAAGATGGTGTAGTCTCTGTAGAGGAAGGAAGAGGATTATCTACAGAAATAGAATATAAAGAAGGAATGGAATTTGATAAAGGATATGCATCTGCTTACTTTGTGACAAATCCTGAAAAAATGGAAGCCGAGATTGAAGATCCGTATATCTTAATTACGGACAAAAAGATTTCAAATCTTGCGGAGCTTTTGCCATTCCTTGAGAACCTAGTTAAAGTTTCCAAAAACTTAGTCATTATTGCGGATGAGATAGAAGGCGAAGCGTTGGCGGTTTTGGTTGTGAATAAGTTAAAAGGCTCATTTAATGCACTTGCTATCAAAGCTCCAGGATTCGGCGACAGGAGAAAGGAAATGCTTGAAGACATAGCAATCTTAACAGGCGGGCAAGTTATTTCGGAAGATACCGGAATTAAATTTGAAAACGTAACAATTGAGCAGTGCGGAAGGGCAGATAAAGTCTGGGCAGATAAAGAAAACGCAAGAATTATCGGCGGAAAGGGCTTAAGGTCTAAAGTGGCGGCTCGAATTACGCAAATTAAAAGAACCATTGAGACTTCAACTTCTGACTTTGATAAAGAAAAACTCAAAGAAAGACTTGCAAAACTTTCAGGCGGAGTAGCTGTCATAAATGTTGGAGCCGCAACGGAAGTTGAGATGAAGGAAAAAAAGGAGAGAGTTATAGATGCCGTAGCTGCGACAAAGGCAGCTTTGGAAGAGGGAGTTGTTCCTGGGGGAGGAATTGTTCTTTTAGAAGCTATCAAAGTATTAGATCTCAAACTTTTAGAACATATTAGAGGTGTTGGAGATATAGCAACGGGAGTGAATATTTTAAAAAAGGCACTAGAAGCTCCAGCAAGAAAATTAGCTGAAAATGCTGGAATAAATGGTGATGTGGTTATTGAAAATATAAACAAGCAGGAAGCGGGATTTGGTTTCAATGTTATGACCGAAGCATACGTAGATATGATAAAAGAAGGAATAATTGATCCTGCAAAAGTCTCAAGAACGGCTGTAGAAAATGCAGTGTCTGTTGCCAATATGATATTGACAACTGAAGCATTAGTAACAGAAATACCTGAAGAAAAACCAGCACCCCCGGGAGTGCCGGGCGGCATGGACATGGGCTACTAACCACTTCGTGGTAATGTCAAATATTACCAATAGTCAAATCTCAAATAATCCAATTAATCTGCTATAATCGCTTCATGACTAACGAAGGTTCTCCGGTAAGGCATCCTATTGAAATAGTTTCTTCTGATGGAGAAGTAGTTCTTAGGCAATTTACTCCTCAAGACGCTGAAGATATATTTTCTCTAATAGATAACAACAGAGGACATCTTTCTCAATTTGGGGATGATACTGCGGAGAAATATCCTACTCTAGAATCAGTTAGGAAAAGCATAGAAGAACCATCTAATCCAAATAGGCTAAGATTTGCAATAAGAAATAAAGCCGGAGTTTTTGTTGGAAGCATAAATATAACCCCTGAAGGGGATGATCCAAAAACTGCAGAGATAGGTTATTATCTAGGAAGTGAATTTCAGGGGAAAGGATATATGGGAAGGGCAGTGGAGTCGTTAACTAACTATGGATTTGAAACCTTAAGTTATGAATCTATCTATGGAGATGTTGTCGGGAGTAACGAGACTTCGATAAATGTTCTTTTACGTGCAGGCTATAAGGAAATTTCAAGACAAGAAGGAAAGATTCGATTTACAAAACAAAAATAAGTTACTTCTTAAATAACTATACGCTAGACGCTATTCACTATACGCTACCTTTGTGTTATATTATCTAGACTCGCTTTCTATGAAAAGATTACTTCTTTGGGTTATCCCTCTTCTTGTTGCAATTCCGGTTTTTATAGGAACAGTTGTTTATCTTAACCAAAAAACAGGAAAAGGAGCTTTGCAGGTAACGTCTATTCCGGACAGCAACGTTTACCTTGATGGAAAGCTGATTGGCAAAACCCCGCTTTGCAAATGTGAAACAGCGGATATGATTCCTGTTGGGGACCACGTTGTGAAACTTGTTCCTTCAAGTGGAGACTTCATGCCCTTTGAAGGGAAAGTGATAATTTATAAGTCGGTCCTTACAGTTTTGGATAGAACTTTTGGAAGCGGTGCATCTTCCCAAGGCTCTATTATCACTCTTACTAAAATAGCAGACAAAGATGCTGCGCAATTTTTTGCAGTTTCTTTTCCGGATAAAGCGCAGGTTTTGCTTGACGGAAGCCCTGCTGGGACAACCACGTTAACTCTATCAAACATTACGGCGTCTGACCATGAATTAACATTCAGAAAAGAAGGATACAAGGAAAAAGTAATTAGAGTAAGGGCTGCAAAAGGATATAAACTTAGCTCAATCGTATATCTAGGAATCTCAGATGAGATTGCTTCAAGTTCCGCAGTTGCATCGTCTTCCGCAGTGGCGGCAGTTGCTAAGGTTTTAATCCTTGCAACGCCAACAGGTTTTCTAAATGTCCGAGACAGCGCATCTTTATCAGGCTCTATATTGGAAAGAGTAAATCCCGGGGATAGTTTTGAGCTGGTCTCTGAAACTGCTGGTTGGTATGAAATAAAATTAGCAAGCGGAGAAACAGGATGGATTAGTTCCCAATACGCCCTAAAGCAGTAATCTCATGGTCCTATTATATAAATAATTGTCAAGACCATTATTATCCAAAGTATAACCGTTGAAAGAAGTGCTTTGTCTGAAAGCAAAACTTTTTCAGGGCTTTCTCCTTCATGCTTCTCATAAATATCTTGAAGATATCTCATTAGTCCATATACAACTGGAATTATTGTTATCATGAGCCACTTTCTTTGAAAAAATGCGGGAAGAAAATCGGGCAAAAGTATGCTCACACCGGGCTTGAAACCTTGAGGGTTTTCAAGAAAAGTAAAAAGGGCATAGGAAATAAAAGTTGACGTTGCAAAGATAGATGCATATACATCCAGGAGTCTTTCCGAATAATGAGAAAGTGTTTTTCTAATTGCAGCAATGTTGCCTTCCTTATTTTGAGAAACAAGAGTTAGCTCAGAACGCCTTTTCCCAATAGCTAAGAAAAGCGCTAGAGAAATGGTAGTTAAAAGTAACCAGACGGATATGTGATAGCCGCTTACAAATGCTCCTGCATAAACTCTAATAATATAACCTGAAGCAATAGCCAAGATATCTATGACGGTAATACCTTTAAAGAATACGGAATAGAGTATCTGAACTGCAACGTAAGTAACTGCCACAATGAAAAACGCAGGAGTCAAATAGAAAGAAAAATAGAGAGAAAAAATAATAAGAGCAGTAGCAATAATCAGGGCCATTGGAATTGGTATATCTCCATGCGCAAGAGGCCTAAATTTTTTAAAGGGATGAAGCCTATCTTTTTTAACATCAAAAATGTCATTAACAATGTAAGCAGCTGATGAAAGTCCGCAGAAGAGAAAGAAACCGATAAGTACATTCTCAAAAGCTATAGGATTAAACAATTGTCCGGAAAAAATAATTGCAGCAAATATGGCAAAGTTTTTAATCCATTGTTGAGGCCTTAGTAATCTTAAAATGTTAAGTTCAAACCTCTTCTCTGTCATTTTTTTTGTTGAGTGTATGTAAGAAAAGTAACCCCCCGCCTACAATAATCCCAACCATAATTAAAGCAAACAATTTTCCTCTGCTGGACAACAGCAGTGAAAGCGAGCCTAATATAGCAGAAATAATCCAGTAAAACAATGCTATATGTCTCTGTCCAAACCCAAAATTTAAAAGCAAATGGTGTAAGTGTTTATTGTCATGCCAAAAAGGTGAACGGCCGGTTAATACCCGTCTTGATATTGTAAATACTCCATCAATCATGGGAACTCCCATAACCAAAACTGCAGTTGCAAGCTTTGCACTAGATAGCATTGAGACTGCTGCAAGTAGCAGATAGATAGCTGTTGCTCCATATCCTGGGAAAATTTTTGCCGGATAAAAATTAAAAACAAGAAAGCCCAAAGATGCTCCGGCAATTATAAAAGAGAGTTTTGCAGAGAGTATGGAAAGAGAATCAAAAGGTCCAAACCTAAGACTTAAAAGACCAATAACAATTGCAGATATGGCAACGACTCCGGGCATTTGTCCATCCACGCCCTTGCTCCAGTTGAGCATATTCATAACCCACACAATCCATACAACTGCAACAACATCTGACAGGGGAATATTTAAAGGCAGTAAAATACTATTTAAATAAAAAATTCCTCCCAGGGGATTTGTAATAAATGGAATGCTTACGCCACTTGCAACAACTATAATTGCGCAGAGTATATTTACTGGAAGTCGGATATAAGGGGATAAGTCATACTTATCGTCCAAGACGCCAATAGATAAAGCTATAAATGCCGCGAAAAGCAAAGCCCAAACTATATTTGTTAAAGGAAGCAACATAAAACTTCCTACCGCAACACCGATAAAAAGGGGAATTCCTCCTCCTCTTGGGATTGGAACTTTATGGATAATTGCCGGATGCTTATGTTTTGAAGGATCGTCAATTATGCCGAATCTCTTGATAAGGATAAGGCTAAGAGGGGTTGCAATAACTGTTGCAATAAAAGAAATAAAAAACGGCGCAAAAATTATATTTCCTGTTATATTCTGAATCATCTAAGCCACTAAATTTATTATAACCACACTAAAAATAAGTATTAAAAGTATGGAAAGAAGAGTTGTGACTGCAAAAATGCGTGAAAGAAGAGGACTCTTTGCATATATGAGAGAAGAGAGAGTTAAATTGGAAACTAGTATTAAAACGGTTGTAAGCAATGGAATGAATATGGTAAATTTTGGCCCTATTCTATCATTGCCCCAGGGGAGTTGATTAAAGACAGGAATAAAAGGAGGAAGACTAAAGAATCGAATAAGCACATATAAAAAGGTTAAGAGCATTATGAAAATAGACACGACCGTGGATTTGTAAATTATTCTGTCTGTTATTGCAGGATTAAAAAATTCTTTCATAAATTTTCGCATTCCCGATATTACTTATCTCCCTGTATTCAATAAGAGAAATTTTAAGAGGTGGAACATTCGGCATTATTATTATAAGCTTAGGTTTACCTTTAGCAATGCCTTTTTCGGTATTTTCTTTTCCGTCTTTGTACGCTGTTATGTGATACGCAACTGCATATCTTCCGGGCGGAAGCTTGTCCGTTAAAGCGTAAACTTGCGCATTATTCCCCCAAATAAAAATATTGTCGTTTATGCCTGTATTCATTTTTATGAATTGTACTAGTCTATAGTCCCTTGGAGTATTGCGGTCAAAAAAGCCTCTGTAAGCTGCAACGGACTTGCCTCCAGTTAAAAATGAAATAAAGTTTTGATAATAATAAATTGTTTTTCCATAAAATCTAAAGTTGTTTAAAATTAATATAAAGCTCACTATGAAAAACGCCAGGGTGAGTTTTTTATATTGATTTGAGGTTATAATTAAGCCAATTAATAAGGAGAGGCTTGGCAAGAGAACAAGAAGGTAGTGTGTATACGGTCTGCCTGCAAAGAAGGTGTTAAACATGGAGAAAGCAAACCAAAGGTAGATAAAGATGAATGATTTTGGAAGCTGAGACCTTCTTATAAAAATAAAAAGCGCTACGCCTCCTAAGGTAAGAAGCTTTAAAATTAAAAGTCCCTGGGGTATTATAAGCCTATTTCCGTATCCGACATATCCTACATTTTGTAAAAAAGAGGCCTGGATATAGTCTGAAAATGCCCCCTTAAAAAAGAAGAATAAGGAAACCAATATTATTGGAGTAAAAAATCCGATTAGAAAGGGAAGCACTCTTTTTACTTCTGTTTTTAACCCTCTTAATGTCAAACTTGAAGGAGTGTTTGTAAAAAGTAGAAATAAAAAAAATGCGGCAAAATCAAAGACGCCAACAATTTTAATTAAAAACGCCAAAGCCACAAGCAGTCCCGCAAGCAATCTGTATCTTTGGGATTTAACAAGAATAAGACCTGCCAAAATTAGGGGGAGAAGCATAAAATTTTCCGAATTTGCAATGTTGCCTTCAATAAGAGGGAGCCCAAACAGAAGAGCAAAAAAGCTGGTTATCCATAAGGCAACTTTAAATCTTTCTTTAAAAAGCTCTCTTGCTAGAGCATAAAATGCTATAACGGAGACAATTCCAAAAATAAGAGAAGCAAGCCTCAGGGCAAATTGATCTGAGTTGAAAAATGCATAGATAAGATAAAGAAGAGGAGGCTTGTTATCCCATATGCCTTCATATAGAAGTCTTCCATTTCTTATGGCATGTCCTAGGACTTGGTAAATTCCTTCGTCTCCATACCAGTAGGGTTCAAAAAGAGAAGGAAGACGGAGCAAGAAAAAGAAAAATGAAGTAATGAAAAGAAACCAAAAGCTAACGCTTTGCTCAGCCATAGAGGCAAGTTTCATCATAGTTTTTCTGTTACCTTGTATTCTAGGCGTTTTCCAAACATGAGTTGCGTATGGGAGATAAGGGCGGGAAGAGTCGAAAGGAAAAATCCGGAGACAGGAAGCAGTATGAATTCAAGAGGGAAAAGCACATGTCGAAGAAATGATGCCTTCGCATGTTTGGGCCTGTGTGAATAGTCAATAATAACCATTGCCAAAAGTGCCAGGAGACATGAAGTTAGAATTATTCCAGCAATTCTTGAAAGGCTGTATCCTAAGGCAGTTCTTGAAAAGACAGGATTCACCAAAGTTGCAATGTTTGCGGCAATAGTGATGATGAACCAATTAACTGGCCAGAGGAAATGGTCAAGAAGCACGTTATAAAGCATTAGTGTTTTCCTAACAAAAGGTACTCCGGGAACCGTAAACCACCATTTTATAAACAACGGATCATCAGATACTCCCCAAGACCATCTCCTTTCCTGCTCATATTTACTAACAAGAGTTTTTACAAAGCTTGAAGATTTTGGAGCGTCCATTGACGTTTTTAGGAAAATGGGCTCAACCCATAACTGCCCTTTGAGTTTATAGAATGCTTTAAAAAATATTCTATAATCTTCAGGAATTACGTCCGTATCCCAGAACCCAATATTTTTTAGAAGTTTAAAAGATAGTGAGTACGTTGAATTAGCTACCATGCGGTCTCCCTGGATAAGTAGCGCGGTTCTATGCAAGCTTCCAAAAAAGGCAATAACCCTAACAGGAGCCGGAATATTCCAGAAATTATTGTAGTGAACGTTTGCGGACTGCCAAAACTTATGGTATCGATTAGGCTCATTTAGAAATTTGTATGAGAGATATGCAAAGTATTGCTTGTCAAAAATAGAATCCGC
>JACPDD010000028.1 GCA_016184205.1 Candidatus Levyibacteriota bacterium
AAGATTCACTTTTGCCTGGCCGATTTTGCCTACGTGTTTATCTACCAGAAGATTTTTGCCTTTTTTAACTGCAATTCCCCACGAATCATATCCCCTGTACTCAAGAATCTTCAAGCCTTCAAGGGTTGTATCTGCGCCACTATTTTTTCTACCGATGTAAGCAAATATTCCGCACATATTATGAATTTATAATCGGGGTGACTTCAGAGAGGTTTCCAATGATTGCGTCCGGCTCAAAGCCTGTTATGTTTTCCTGATTTGCGGCAAACGGTCCTCTTTTAATCCATATGGTAAAAACATCTCCGTTTAAATCCTTCGCCAATTTCAAAACCTCAAGTTTGTCGTCAACAAAAAAAACACTTCTATCTTTATATTTTTCTATAACACTTCCGATGTTGTAATCTTTCAGCGCAAATATATGGACGTTCTCTTCCCCAAAATGACTATCAATTAATGTTTGTTTAAGTTTTTCTTTTTGAAATACATCTTCTCCCTGAGAAAAAATTCCAATCTCCGCAACTTGCGAAAGATCTTTTAAAACATCTTCAACTTCATTATAAAGCTTATATGTCTTCAGCTGACTGTCTTTAAAAAGGTCTGTGTCAAAAAGGGTATAGTCAATGTCAAAAAGAACTATTTTTTTCATAATCTTTTTAATTTTTTTCGACAATTTCCGCAAATTTTGTGTAGAATTTGGAGTCATCGGGTACATTTTTAAAAACGCTTGTTGACGGCCCAATCACTGCATTATTTCCTATTACAACTCCGGGCATTGTAGAAACCCTTATTCCAATCTTGACTCCGTTTCCCACAATCGTCCCAAGTCTTGTGAGCCTTGTATCCACTTTTTCACCTTTTACCAAGACTTCTATATTCCCCCTATCTATTTTTTTATTTGCGGTAGTGAAACCTGAGCCAATTTTGCAATTTCTCCCAATAATTGAGTCTCCAACAAATCCGGAATGAATCATTGCCCCCTCCATTAATATGCTGTTTCTGACTTCCGCAAATGCGCCTATTGATACATTTTCCTCAAGATCGGCCCCATTTCTTACCAAAGCGTTTGTTCCAATTTTTACCCCTTTGCCAATATAAGAAGGGCCTTTTATTTTTGCTCCTTCCATAATTTCCGCACCCATCTCCACAATAACATCACTATCAATTTCTGCGTTTTCTGATACTTTTGCCCCTTTGTCCACTCTTCCTTTCATATTTTTCATAAGCATATCTTTAAGCGCCAGCAAGTCCCACGGATACTTAAGAGTGCCTATGTCATTTGCAGTAACTACAACATCTAAGGCATTTTCCTTAGCATATTCGACCAATACTTTTTCCTCGAGGTTAAATTCGTACACCTTAGCCTTTTTAACTACTCCTATGATTTCTTTTGGCAATAAGAATGCACTCACAAGCCCTAATCTAGAAGGCTCCTCGCCTTTTTTTGGCTTTTCTATTATGCGGACGAGTTTTCCATCTTTTATCTCAACAACTCCATAGTCCCATGGATTTTCTCTTTCCTTAACAAGGACTACGCCCTTTGACTTACTTTTCTTACTCGATATCAATTCCCTAGTCAGTTCCTTGCAGTTAACATGGTTTCCCCCAATGAGAATAAAATTTCCTGTGAGGAATTTTTCGGCGTTTAGAAGAACTTCTCCCATACCTAGAGCTTCTTTTTGCTCAATGTATCTTATTGATATTCCAAGTTTTGACCCATTGCCAAAGTAACTCTTTATTATGCCATCTTCGCTAACTCGAATAATTACATCTTTAATCCCCGCTTCTTTTAAACCTTCAAGTGTGTACTCAAGGATTGGTTTGCCCATGATTTTGACCATGGTTTTGTGCCCCAATTGCGAGTAAGGATAAAATCTGCTTGAATAACCGCCTGCTAAGACTACCGCTTGCATAAATTACTCCTTAATCCTTTTTATATTTGCGCCCAAACTCCTAAGTCTTTTCTCAAAATTTTCGTATCCCCTGTCTAAGTGCTCTACTCCAAAGACTACGCTCTGAAGAGGCGCAGATAAAGCTGCAAGAACCAGCGTTGCGCCCGCCCTTAGGTCTGATATTTCAACAACCGCATTATGAATCTTAATGGGCCCTGTGATTTGTATCGCGTGGCTATACTCAGATTTGTTATCGTTTAAATTAAAATTATAAACTTCCTTAGGGTTTTTAACCTGAGGATTAAAAAGCTCAATTTTCGCGCCCATTTTGTGAAGCTGGGAGACATAGTTGAATCTATTCTCATAAACAGTTTCGTGAATTATGGATGTTCCGTTTGCTTTTGTCATAAGAACTGCCCATGGACCCTGCCAATCCGTCATAAAACCTGGATAAAAACGTGTTGCTACATCTGTTGCTGCAAGCTTACCTTTAAAGTAAAACCTCAAATCTTTCCCTTTTTCCTCATACCCTCCGTTTGCTTTCTTAAATTTTTCCAAAAAGTGAAAAAGCCCTGCTTTGTTTACGTTTTTAACTGTTATATCTCCTTCTGTCATAAGCGCAGCTATGGCAAACGTAACTATTTCGTTCCTATCTGCCGCGATGGTAACTTTTGCTCCATGGAGCTTTCTAACTCCGTTAATTTCTATTGTTCTTTTTTTAATTCTTTTCACTTTTGCTCCCATTTGATTAAGAATTGCTATTAACTCGTCAACTTCAGGCTCCTCGGCCGCATTATCAAGAACTGTTTTTCCTTTGGAGAGAACTGCCGCCATAATAAGAGTCTCAGTTCCAGTATGAGTGTTTTTTGAAAAAGCATAATTTGTTCCCTTAAGCCCATTGTCTGCTTTTATGTGGAAAAATCCGTCTTTGCTGTTGTACGTTGCATTTGCTCCCATTTTTTTAAGTCCCGCAATGATTCTGTCTATTGGCCTTGCTCCAATTCTGCAACCGCCGGGATTTGGAATAGTAGCTTTGTTAATGCGAGCAAGAAGAGGTGCAACAAACATTGCGGAAGTTCTTACCTCTGCTGCCACGTCAAGGGCGATTTTTTCCTTTTTAAACTCCTTCATCCTAATATGAGCTCTATGATCTTTTATTCTAACTTCGCCTCCAAGATCACGGACAATCTCAGCCATTACCTCAAAATCAGATATACGGGGAATATTTTCAATAATAACCTTTTCGTCTGTTAGGCACGCTGCTACAACTACTTTAAGAGCCACATTCTTAGCTCCTGACACCGAAACTTCCCCCTTTAGTTTTTTCCCGCCTCTTATAACAAATTTATCCATACTAAATCAATTCACAATTTTCATTTTTCAATTTTCAATTCAGACCAGATTTTGTATACATCTCCTGCGCCCATAGAAATAAGCACGCTACTCTTATCGTATTGCTTTTGAAGAACATATTCTACCACATCTGAAAGCTTTGGCAAAAAGACAACATTTCTGTGATCTTTAGCAACTGCCTGAGCTAGAAGTTCTGATGAAATTGAAGGATCAGGAGCTTCTCTCTGTGAAGCATAGATATTTGTAAGTATAACGGTATTTGCGTTAATAAATGAGGTTTTAAATTCTTCGAACAAGAATTTTGTTCGAGAATAGGTGTGAGGCTGGAAAATGCAAACAATTCTCTCTTTAGGAAATACTTTTTTAAACGCTTGCAGGGTTTTTTTGATCTCGGTTGGATGGTGTGCATAATCATCAAAGACAAGCGCCCCGCTTGGCAGTTTGCCTAAGTATTCTGATCTTCTCTTGCTCCCCTTGTAACTTAAGATGCCTGCTTTTATCTTATCTATAGAAACACCAAGCTCCAAAGCCACCGCAATTGCTGCCAAAGCATTTGTGGCATTGTACTCCCCTACAACCCTCAAGCCAAACTCCCCAAGCTCTACTCCCCAAGCATTTACCCAAAAGAACATTCTTTCTCCTGATATACTGATTCTTTTGGCAAAATAGTCATTTTTCAAAGAAAGCCCGTATGTTACAACTTTACCAACGTGGCGCTCAAGTATTTTCTGAATCTGGGGATCATCTCCATTAACAACAAGCAGGCCGTCAGAAGGCAAATTGTGGCTGAATTTAATAAATGCGCTTCTTACATCATCTGCCGACTCGTAAACATCCGGGTGGTCAAATTCAATATTTGTAAAAACCATGGTTTTAGGATGCTGCCACAGGAATTTTACCGTCTTGTCATACAAAGGGTCTGTAATATATTCATCGGCTTCAGCAACAAAGTGCTTGCCATGGCCAAAATGTCCCGGGCCCGAAAGGCTTGGAATATCGCCTGTCCCAACAACATAGGATGGGTCTTTCCCCGAATCTTTTAAAACTGTTGCAATCATTGCGGTTGTAGTTGTTTTTCCGTGTGCTCCCGCAACTGAGATACCTTCAAATTCTCTGCCGAGCAAGGAACCTTTCATAAACTCTCCTACCGCTTGCCCCTGCATAATAACTTTTACTCCTTTTTTTCTGGCTTCTTTTACCTCAATATTCTGAGTTCCTCCGTTGGCACCGCTTGCAATAACTAAGTCAGGCTTTCCCACATGTTCGGCATCAAACCCAATGTACGGAGTTATTCCCGCTCTTTTAAGAGGCCCGTAAGTTATAAATTCTTCTTCAACATCAGAGCCTGTAACTTTTATCTTTGCCTCTTTTGCAATAACCGCAAGAGGCGCCATGCCAACGCCTTTTATCCCAACGAAATGAATGGACTTAACTTTTTTCATAATTTTTTAAGAGCCTTTTCTACCGCTTCGTATTCGTCCCAAAACTCTTCGCCATTACCAAAATTCATTGATTTTTCATGACTTTTGCCAGTCAGAACAACTAAATCGTCTTTTTTTGCCATTTTAATTGCCCGCCCAATTGCATCCTGTCTATCCGCAATTCTAATAACGCTTTTATTTTTAATCCCTTTTTCAATGTCATCCATAATTTCGCCTACGCTTTCCCCACGGGGATCTTCGCTTGTCAAAATAATAACATCCGAAAACTTGTCAGAAGCCTTACCCATAAGAGGTCTTTTTGCTGTGTCTCTTTTGCCCGCACTTCCAAAAACATGAATTATTCTTCCTTTGGTTTCTTTTCTTGCCGATTGCAACAGTTTTACAAAAGCATTTGGAGTATGCGCAAAATCAATCATAACTATAAAATCATCATCATGCACAATTTCCTGTCTTCCTTTTGGAAGTTCAAAACTGTTAACTGCTTTTACAATAGTCTCCTTGGGAATTCCAAGAGATTTACAAATGGCAGCTGCTGCCAACACGTTATAGTTATTAAACTGCCCAAAAAAAATTTTATCAAAAGAGAAATCCCTCATTGAAACATTAGCTTCTTGCGAATTTCCATAAGTAATAAGCTGGGCGGATACTTTGTCTTTTGAAATTATCTTGAAAGAATCGTCATCATAATTTGTAACTGCTATTTTTGCTTTTTTAAGAAGCTTCAACTTTGTCAAAACATAGTTTTTGTAAGTTTTGTGGTAATCCAAATGTTCATCTGTAACATTTGTCAAAACAGCAGCTTCAAAATTAATTCCCCAAATTCTGTGCTGGTCTAAAGCATGGGACGTAACCTCCAAAACTACATATTTCTTTCCTGTCCTATTTAGGGGCCCGTCAGGGTTTGAGATTTGTTTTAGAAGTCTTTGCAATTTCCAGGAAGACGGAGTTGTAACGTGGAAGCCTGTATCGTAAGTTTTCCCGTTAATCAAAGCTTCAATTGAAGAAATAGCAGATACATTTTTTCCTGCAGTTTTTAAAATATGATAGATAAGGCTAGCGGTTGTTGTTTTGCCATCCGTTCCCGTAACTCCTATAACTGTAAGCTTTCTTGATGGAAATAAGTAGTAAATATTTGCCCAAGTTGCGTTTAAAAGATGATAAATATTTTTAGTTTTTTGCCACATAGCTAGGGAGTTTCTGACCTTTTTTTGTCCCAGAACTCTCCACGACGACAGAGTTTTTCTTTATCCCTTGAATTTGCAAGAAGTATTTCAACTACACGCTCGAGAAATAATGTATTTTGTGAGCCTTTGACCAAAATTACATCTTTTTCTTTGATATTGCCCAGGATTTCTTCTTTGGCTTGCGTGAATGTTTCAAAACATATGAAATCGAATTTAGATTTTTTAAGAACCGGTGCCACATATTTGACCATTTGGGGACCAATCAAAACTGCAAAGTCACAAGTTTCTATAATTTTCCTAGCTACAATCTTATGGATTTTTTGGGAAACTAAACCTAACTCCCTCATATCTGCTAAAATTGCCACTTTTCTTCTTTTTCCGCTTACTTTTTTAAGCAAGGAAAGGATATCCAGAATTGGAGGTAAAGTCGCGTTGTTATAAGAAGAGTCGATAATTGTAGTGTTTTTTATGCCGTCAAATACGGAAAGTCTTCCGGGCGGAAGCTTAAAGTTCCTCTTAAGATTTAAAATTGCATCTTCAATTGGAATTCCAAGATACAGAGCAATAGACAAAGCCATTAAAAATGAGCGAGCGTAGTGCACAGGAAGCATTTGGTCAATTTCAAATTTATACGTTTCACCCAAATGATTTGCGCTAAAGCTAAATTTAGCAAGAGTTACCTTAAGTTCGCTGGCGTAAAAGTCCGACGTTCCTTTCTCTATAGAAACAGTGGACTTGCGAGCTTGCAGTTGCAAAGATTCTTCTTCAATAATAGGGTCATCTATATTCACAGCTGCAAATCCGTCTCCCGGAAGCGACTTTAAAAGAAGCATTTCCTGTTCCATAGTTTCTTTTAGTATATCTTTTTCAGTTGAGGCAACAGATTCAAAGTAAACACTGTGTTCAAATGTTATGTTTGTAAGCGCTGCAATTTGGGGCGTAACAATCTTTAGAAGATAGCTCATGTTGCTAGGCTCCTTCGGCCCGTCTATGCCCATTTCAGCAATATAAACATCATATTGTTTCCAATTGGTAAAAATTCCCAAAAAAGAAAGAGTTATTATTCTAATCCAGTCTAAGATTTCGTAGCTTCCTGGATCTATGCTTAATATGTCTAAAGGTATGCCGGTCGAGCTGTTTTTGCCCCTGCTTTGCTTAACTCTATATTTTGAAGACAGAACTGAGGCTAAGGCTGCACAGAGTGAGCTTTTTCCGCTTGCGCCTCCAACACCCACGATAATGGGGCTTATTTTCATAAGCTGAATTTTGGCGAGCAATCTAAGGTACGAAAGTATAAAAAATATCCCTGCCTTTCTCAAAGTCATATCTGTATTATACCTTTTCTAGGCTTGCAAATCCAAAAAAAACATGCCAGTCTTAACCTATGCCCCAACTTGATACAGACGACCTTAAGAAGGAACTTAGAAAAGAGGGACTCAGATATATCTCAGACACAAAACCGGGTTTTATGCGTCAAAAAATAAAGCCTGAGTTCTATTATTATGATACTGAAGGCAAAAGAATCAGGGATAAAGATGTAATAGGGAGAATCGAGACGCTGGCTATTCCGCCTGCATGGAAAAATGTTTGGATTTGCCCTTCTGAAAACGGTTATTTACAGGCAACTGGTCTTGATGACCGCGGAAGAAAACAATATGTTTATCATCCAGACTGGACTAAGGCAACACAGGAAAACAAATTTGAAAGACTGGTGGACTTTGGCCTCGCACTTCCTATTGTACGAGGCAAGATTGATTACGAGTTACACCAAAAGGATTTGGATAAAGAGAGAATTTTGGCAACGGTTGTTTGGCTTTTGGAGAAAACATTTATAAGAATAGGCAATGAGGAGTATGCGAAGGACAACGAGTCCTTTGGACTTACAACACTAAGAAACCGGCACGCAAAAGTAAGAGGAAATGAAGTTGTATTTAAATTTAGAGGAAAAAGCGGAGTTGAAAATATAATTGAGGTTACAAACCCTACGATTGCCAAGACTATTAGAAAATGCATAGAGCTTCCCGGATATGAACTTTTCCAGTTTATAGATGATAGCGGAAACCGCCACGTTATAGATTCGGCAGATGTAAATGAGTTTTTAAAAGAGGTAACAAAAAATGAATTTAGCGCAAAAGATTTTAGAACTTGGGGCGCAACCAATTTGTCCGCAAGAAACCTCTATCGACTGGGGGAATCGGAAGATGAAAAAAATCTTAAACAAAACATTGTCCAGACTATAAAGGAGGTTGCTCAACACCTTAACAATACAGTCTCTGTCTGCAGAAATTATTATATTCATCCGCAAGTCATAAAAAGCTACGCCAAAAAAATTCTAGTCCCACACTTTGCAAAATTTGAGCGGACAAGAAAAAGTATCAAGGGCTTGTCGTGGAACGAAACCGCACTCATTAGCCTCCTTCAGAAATTCAATTAACTTCTTTAAATTTTGCCAACACATATGGCATCGTGATAACATATTTTATGGTGAGCGAAGCGTATATTCTTGTTTCTTTGGTTCGTATTGTGGCTTCACTAGCAATTTTAAAGTGGCCGCTTTTTGGGGTTTTGGCTTCAATTTACATTGATGTTAACGATTTTGACCTTTTGAATCTCCAAAATCAGACACAATGGGAAGCGTATCAGGTCTGGGATAAGGTTTTTGACACTTGGTATCTTTTGCTTGCTGCTTTTGTTTCCTTGCGGTGGAAGGATAAGTTGGCCAAAAAAATCAGCATATCTTCTTTTTTCTATAGGCTTCTTGGTGTTTTGGTTTCTCCGCTTATGGGCACAAGAAGCATCTTAATTTTTTTCCCGAATTTTTTTGAGAATTTTTTTCTTTTTTACATGATTTTTACAAAATTTAGCAAAGGCAAAATACTTTTAAGTTCTAGGTTTGATGCCGTGGTAATTCTTACTGCCATATTGATTCCTTCCTTAGCACGGGAATATTTTATTCACGTAATAAGGACGCCTCCGTGGGAAGCTTATAACATTACAAAGGTTTTGGGTGTACCAAGACTGTGGTCAGGCATTGATATTTCTTACTGGGTGTGGATTTTGATTTTACTATTTTTGCCCGTATCAGCGCTAATTTGGAAAATTGTCAGAGTTAAAAAAGAACAATCTAAATATAGCACAAAAAATAATCTAGAATGAATTCGCACTCATAAAACTCCTGCAATCTAATTGAGCAGTGCGATGAAAAGATTGAGTAGTGTTGCAAAGCTCACCCAGAAAAGATAAGGATATAAAAGATATGCTGCGATTTTGGAAACAGTAAGGCTTGCGCGGATTGTAAGGAAAATATAAACCCAAAGAAAAATGATTTCAATAAATGCGACTTTTGGACTGTGCATGCCAAAAAATATCAAAGACCAGAAAAAATTAAGCGCAAGCTGAATTAAAAATAACCTTATCGCCTTCTCTTTGCCTTTTTTCTTGGACGTCCACAAAAGATACAGCGAAACTCCCATGAGAATATAGAGAGCTGTCCAAACAGGAGCAAAAAGAAAATTTGGTGGAGAAAAAGAAGGCTTATGTAAAGTCGAGTACCAGGTGCCAATTGCAGGAGCAGTAAAAATAGAACCAATAGCGCCAACACCAAGACAAAGAACAATAGAAGCAACAAGCTTAGGCAGATTTATCTTCACAATAAAACTATAGCACAAAATCTATTCTGTTGGGGGGGGTGCAGCGTTATTAGTATTAAGTATAAAGTAGAAAGTATAAAGTATGGAATCTACTTCTTTGGGAAAGGCACCTGATACTTTTTAAGTATTTCAATGGTCTCCCCAAGAACCTCGTCTCTTATGGAAGGGCTCGAACCTGAGACTACGTAGGCAAGTCTATACAGCTTGACCGGATTCATTTCAATCCATTTGTTGTTTAAGGTTAAGAAGATTAACAATGACATGACTGCAATTCTTTTATTACCATTTTTAAAAGGGTGGTTTTTAATTAAGGAGTAAAATAGTACTGCTGCCTGTTCTTCAAGAGTTGGATATAGGAGTTTTCCGTCAAAAGTCTGCCGAGGAGAAGCAAGTGCTGATTCCAAAAGTGAATTTTCCCTTGTCGTATAATCCGGAATAGGCTCGCTAAAAGACATTAGCTCCCTTGCGGTATTGAAACAAATATACTCGAAGTCTTCTATGTTTATCCAATTACTCTCACGTGGTGGCGAGCTTTTTGAAGGTTTCTTCATACTCGGATAAACCACGCTTCACGGCTTTTTTAATTATCTTTGCCTTTTTTGGGTTTTTTGCTTTATATTTTTTTTCTGAGAAGGGTAGGGAGAATTTCATGGTTTTATTATATCACATTACTCAGTAGGAGGGATACCATAGTACGTTAGGATGTCGCGGGCTATAGAGAAAAAAACTGGGGCGGCAGTATCAGCTCCGTATATGGAAGTCGTTGGCCTGTCTATGATAACTAGCATTGCAAATTTGGGGTCATCTGCGGGCGCAAAGCCAACAAAAGATGCTATTGTCTGGTTTGGATCATAGTGCCCTGCAACAGGAATTGACGCTGTGCCAGTTTTGCCTGCAATTCTGTATCCTTTTAATCTTGCCCACTGCGCTTCTCCTTTGTTAACAGCATTTACCATAATTTCAGTCATAACTTTTGCAGTCTTTTCCGAAATTGCCCTTGTAACTTCTTTTTTGGGAATTTTTATTTTATCCCCCTCCGCAGTATGAACCTGCGCCACTACATGCGGCTCCATTCTAACTCCTCCATTTGCAATTGAGGAAACAGCCGAAAGAAGCTGTATAGGCGTTATTGAAATACCCTGGCCAAAGCTTGTGGTTGCCAAATCTACTTCATACCAACTATCTTTATCTTTAACTTCCGGCACTGTTTCTCCCTGAAGATCTATTCCCGTAGCTTCTCCAATACCAAATTTCTTAAGGTGGGACAGCATTCGGTCAAGTCCTAATTTCTTGCCTACAAATACCATTCCAGTATTATCGCTGTGTACTATGGTATCAATCATATTTATATTCGGGTGGTACTTATCATTCCAGGTTTTTAGTGTATATCCTCCAATTAAAACTGGACCGGCGCAAATATTGCACTTGGTCTCAATGGTAACCAAGCCGTCGTCTATTGCCGACGACATAATAAGAGGCTTAAAGGTAGAACCGGGCTCGTAAGTGTTTGTTATAAACGGGTTTTTATAAACTTTTTCCGAGTAATCTTGAAATTTCGCTGGGTCAAAAGACGGAATTGCAGCCATGGCAAGAATCTCTCCTGTCTTAGGATTCATAGCTTCAACCATTCCACCGCTTGCGCCATAACTTTCTACAGCTTTTTTAAGCTTATCCTCGGCCGCGTATTGAATAGCTCTGTCAATTGATAAAACAATGCTATCCCCGTCAATTGTTTTCCCAGCGCCCTCAAGCTTGGCAAGAATAGGACGTCCCAAAGCGTCCTGAATAACGCTGGCAAGCCCTTCCTTGCCCCCTAGAAGCCTCTCATAGTATCCTTCAAGTCCAAAGTACCCAACATTGTCCCCCGCGTCATTTTTACCTACAAAACCCAGCAAATGGGCTGCAGTTGAAGCCTCCGGATAAAACCGCGAATAAGATTGCTCAAATCCGACTCCGGGGAGATTTAATTTCTCAACTTCCTCTTTTGTCTTTTCATCTACATTTGCAGAAAGCGCCACCCAAAAGCGGTCAAGAGAAAGAATCGCTGATATAGAAGCCTCTTCTGTTTTTAAAATTGGCGCAAGAGTTAGGGAAATTGTTTTTTTGTCTTTAACTATCTTTGGGTTTGCAAAAACAGTATATGAAAGTCTGTTCGCAACAATAGGGAAGCCGTCAGAAGTATAAATTTGTCCCCTTGCAGGCTGAAGCTTTACTACCTTTCCATACTGAACTTCCCCAAAGTGAGAAAGCTCAGTCGCTTTTACAACTTGCCAGTAGAAAAGGCGGGCGATTACAATTGAGAAGGAAAAAATCAGGAAAACAAAGACAAATTTATATCTCCAGGTCATTGTCTTATGGCAACGGGAACTCCGAATTTTATAACAAGATTTGCCTTAGCAGGCATAAATCCTAACTTCGCAGCTTTTGAGGCAATTTGGGTGAAGGAAGAAACAGTTAAAAGTTTTTCCTGCAAAATCAAGTTTTCTTTTCTAAGCGCTGCAACCTGATCTTCTATGTTTTTAACCTCCAGTCCCGAGGTTGAGATTCTATTTGCCACGCTGATTCTTGCAATTGACAAAAGAATTACTAAAGAAATTAGCGTTGTTAGGATTAGGGCAGGCTTACTCATATTTAATAACTAATAAATAAAATCTAATATCTTCATCCTAAATTCCATTAATTCTTTTCGAAAATTCTCAATTTTGCGCTCGCGCTTCTTCTGTTGATATCTATTTCTGCTTGTGAAGGAAGTATAGGATGCTTGGTTAAAACCGTTCCAAGGCCTTTTTTTGCAAATTCAATAAATTTCCATTTAACAATTCTGTCTTCAAGCGAATGAAAACTTACTACAACAATTCTTCCCTTTGGTCCCAATATCTCAAGGGCCGAAGGAAGAGCCTCTCGTAAGTTATTAAGTTCGTCATTTACAGCTATTCTTAGCGCTTGGAATACTTTTTGGTTAACTTTTGCCCTCATATAAGGTTTTATTTCTCCCCGTAGCCCAAAGCTTTTTGCGACTATATCTGCCAACTGCAAAGTTGTCACAATAGGCTTTACTCCACGGGCGCTGATAATAGCGTTAGAAATGGTGCGAGCAGCATGCTCCTCACCCAATTTAGTAAATAGTTCATAAAGTTCTCCTTTATTTAATCCGTTAATAAGGTCTGCTGCCTTTACAGCCAAATCCTTACTCATTCTCATATCCAGAGGGCCTTCCTGCTGAAAGCTAAACCCCCTGTTAGAATTGTCAATTTGATGGCTTGACACTCCCAAATCGAAAAGTACTGCGTCTGCTTTGCCCAATCCGTTTTCTTTTGAGATTTGAACAATATCTCTGAAATTTCCTTTGGCAAGGATGATATCTTTGCCGAGTTCGATTTTTAACTCCTCGGCTTTTTTTCGAACAAAATCCAGCGCCTCCTCATCCCAGTCAATTCCTAAGACTTTTCCGCCCCGCTTTAGAATTTCAAAGGCATGTCCGCCTCCGCCTAAAGTCGCATCTAAATAAAGTCTCCCAGGCTTTACATCTAACGCATCAACAACTTCTTTTAAAAGTACACTTACGTGAAACTGACTCATCCGCTCTCTTTTCCGGACAGTTTATCTGCAACTCCTGAAATTGTATTAATGAGTTCATTGTTGTGCTCTTCCCATTTTTTCTTATCCCAAATTTCAACATATCTTGATATTCCTAAAAAAACTATTTCGTTTCCAAGGTTTGCATATTTCTTAAGGTGTGCTGGTAAGATAAATCTTCCTTTTTCATCAAGCTCCAGGCCTGCTGCTGTACCAAGTAAAAACCTTTGTGTCTCACGCGTGGCAAGATCTGTAAGAGGCATGCCTTCTGTGCCCTCAAGAAGACTTCTCCAGCCTTCCTCAGATACCACAATGAGAGATCCTTCAAATCCCTGAGTAATAATGAGATTATCACCAAGCTCATCTCTAAATTTCTTAGGAAAGGCAATTCTATTCTTAGCTCCAATTGTTGCGCTGTACTGTCCAATAAGCATATTTTTAATTTATTATTCATTCCTATGGCCAAATCCCACTTTTTCCCACTTTAGACCACTTTAGTCTATTTTGAATTGTTTTCGTCAGCATGTCAAGGGGTAAAAAGGAAAAATAGTAGATGCCGCCGGCCTAAAACACTAGAGGTAGAATAATTATTGACTATTTATGATTGACTATTTACTAATTAAAAAAACTACACAAATAGTCAATGGTAGATGATAAATGGTAAATATTTACTGGAGGGTTTTTTCTACTTGGAAGACATTCCCGTCTGTTTTTGTAACCTTTACAATTAATTTTATATCCCCAACTCCCTCGTCATAGTGGCAAACATCAGAGCAAGTACCCAAGATTATTTCTTGGCTAATTGCCTGTCCTGGAGTTTTTACCGTTACCTGGCCAATTGCGCCCCTTGGAATGTCTCCTTTTGAACTGTAAGAAAGCTGGTACTCAACAGATGCTATATCATCTGTATTTTCTATCATCATAATTACTCTGTTGCCGTCTGCGCCCATTTCAAGAGTGAGCCCAATATCCGAAGGCAAAAGCGTAGGAACGGCTACCTCTGTGGTAACGGGAAGCTCATTGGTTGTTTTCTTGTTAAAAAGAAGCACAACTCCGCTAATAAGCAGAATTGCTATAAGAATGATAATGCCAATAAATACGTTTCTATTATTTTTTAACACTAATTATTTATTACAGATAAATTCTTCCCTGTCAAGAGTCCCCAACCGAAGCCGCTTCAAGACTCAACTCTGACTGTCGTCGCAAAGCAGTAGATACTGGAATTGAAACTTCGGCTCCCAAAGATTTATAATAGTCCTCCACACTAATTTCAACCACTGCTCCTTCTCCTGGATCTAGAACAACGGCATGTTCTCCGTTAGGCCCATATACATTTATTAACCCTTCTACGCGCGGGTAATGGGGGGCGCTACTCGGTTTTAGTTGCTCTGGGCTAGGCATTTAATTTATTTTTAATAAATTCTTCCACTGCCGAGATCTTAATTCTTTCCTGTTTTGCGCTGTCTCTGTCTCTTACGGTTATTGTATCATCATCTAATGTTTGAAAGTCAATAGTCAAACAGTAAGGCGTTCCTATTTCATCCTGATAAAGATAGCGCTTTCCAATGTTTCCCCGCGCGTCCCAATAACTTGGCACAATT
>JACPDD010000029.1 GCA_016184205.1 Candidatus Levyibacteriota bacterium
TTATTCACGGCAAACATAATCACGAGGAAACACGCGCCACTTTTTCACGAAGCGAAATTTATTCTCCAGCCATCATCATAAAAAATATGCGCGAAGCGGAAAAGCTTGGCGCTTTCATTTCAGAAAAAATAAGCAGAAAAGAGTTCGAAAAGGTACTGAAGGGCGTTAGAGGCCCGGTTGAGCAAAAAGACGGATGGTATTTTATGTCGGGAAGAGAGAAGTTGATTGGCAAGAGACTTAAAAGAAGAAAGGAAAGCGCAAGAAAATTAGAGATTGCCTATAAGGTTGCAGATGTCTTATCCTCAGTCCCCACGGCACTATTAATAGGCGTGAGCGGAGGAGTTTCTTTGCATAATGCAGAAAAAAATGATGACATTGATATTTTTGTAATTGCTAAGAAAAATACCATCTGGCTTACAAGAATTTCCATTGTGTTGCTTTTGTTGTTTCGGGGGAAGTACAGAAAAAGATTGGATAGAAAAGTCGCAGATAAAATCTGTCTTAATATGCTAATAGATGAGAAGGGATTAACTTTTCCAAATGAAAGACAGGACTTGTATACGGCTCATGAGATAGTACAGATGAAGCCAATTTTTAACAGAAATAAAACTTATGAGAAATTCCTTGGACAAAACACATGGGTATTAGGCTTTATGCCAAACGCACTTGAAAAGATTAAAGATAAGAGATTAAAGATTAAAGATAGAAAAAAACTATCTGCGATTGCCTATTTGCTGCCGGCCGTTGAATTTCTTGTTAAAGAAATTCAATTATGGTATATCAAAAGACACATGAGTCGGGAAACGATTTCAGGGGAAATGCTTGCATTCCATCCATTAAATAACAAAGAAAAAATAATGCAAGCTTATGATGCAAGGCTTAAAAAATATGGACAAAAAATTTAATACAGCCGTTTTGGGGGGAACATTTGACCACCTACACAAAGGGCACAAAGAGTTTATTAGTTTTGCACTTGCTTTATCAAAGAAGGCAGTTATAGGATTAACAAGCGATGGATATATTCAAAATTCAAAATTCAAAATGCAAAATTCAAAATTAATAGAAAACTACGAAGAAAGGAAAAGAGCTCTAAAGGCATTCTTGCGAGAAGAAAATGTTGACGATCGAGCAAAAATTGTAAAAATAGATGATATCTACGGAATAACGCTTGATAAAAACATTGATATCGATGCGATTGTTGTTGTTGAGAAAACTTTGGCCGGAGCCGAAAAAATAAATGCAAAAAGAGAAGAGCTTGGACTAAAACCTCTTAAGATAGTAATTGCTCCATCGGTTACTTCTGAGGACGGGCAAGTAATTTCTTCATCAAGGATAAGAGATGGAGAAATAGATAGAGAAGGAAAACTTTTTATAAAGCCAGATTGGCTTACTTCGCCATTAATTTTGCCAGAGAATCTTAGAGAAGAACTCAGAAAATCACTTGGCCCCATTATAGAAGACGATAATTTTAATATCGATAAAAACCTCGTAATAACAGTAGGAGATGTAACTTCGCAAAAATTTAATAATTTATCTCTAAACCAAAAGATTTCAATTATAGATTTTAATGTTGCTAGGAAGAAAAAGTTTGACACTGTTTTACAGTTGGGATTTACCGGAGACGAAAAAGTTGTTAAAGTTGAAAATCCCGCTGGGCAAATTACTTCCCAGCTTTTTTCAGCAATAATCAAAGCATTTTCAAGAGAAACAAGAGTAATAATAGAAGTTTCGGGAGAGGAAGATCTTGCAGTCTTGCCGGCAATTCTTGCCGCGCCGCTTGGCTCACTAGTTTTCTATGGCCAACCTGAAGAAGGGCTTGTTAAAGTTTTAGTTTCCGAGAATATGAAAGAAAAAGTCTATAGGTTATTGACAGAATTTGAGATAAGTTCATAATAGGAGTTTATGAATGAAAACCCCTGGGAAAGAGCAAAATCGCAACTAAAAGAAGTTGCTGGACGTTTATCTCTAGATGAATTACTAATTTCAAGACTTCTTAGTCCTAACAAAGTTATAGAGGTTTCAATACCTGTAAAAATGGATGATGGTAGAATGGAAGTTTTCAAGGGTTTTAGAGTTCAACACAATAATATCCGAGGTCCGTATAAGGGAGGCCTGCGTTATCATCAAAACGTTGATATGGATGAACTTAAGGCACTGGCTCTTTGGATGACAATGAAAAATGCGTTGATAGATGTTCCTTTTGGAGGGGCTAAAGGAGGAATAAATGTTGATCCAAAAAAACTGTCAGAAAAAGAATTAGAAAGATTAACAAAAGAATTTACTAAGAAACTTGCTTCTGTAATTGGACCAAATCTTGATATTGCCGCGCCAGATGTAAATACAAATTCAAAAATTATGGAGTGGGTAGTTGAGGAGTACGCTCGGATTAAAGGACATGAGCAGCTGGCAGTAGTAACAGGAAAACCAATTGGAAAAGGTGGGTCGGAAGGAAGGACAGAGGCAACGGGATTAGGAGGAAGTTATGCACTGCAGGCAATTTTAAAAAAACTAAATAAGCAGCCAGAAGAAATGACAGTAGCTGTTCAGGGTTTCGGAAACGTTGGAATTTTTATTGCAAGATATCTACAGCAGGCAGGGTTTAAAATAGTTGCACTTTCTGATTCAAAAGGAGGAATCTACGTTCCGCAAGGGATAAAAGATATTGAAGCGGTTGAAAAATGTAAAAGAGACAGTGGTTTTCTCGCAGGTTGTTATTGTGTGGGCTCTGTATGTGATTTGAGTAATAGAGAAAAGCTTGGGGGTAAAGCAGTCTCCGCAGTAGACGTACTTGAGCTGCCTGTTGATATTATTGTCCCAGCTGCTTTGGAAAATTCAATCACAGAAGAAAATGCAGACAAAATAAAAGCAAAAATAATTTTAGAAATGGCAAATGGGCCAACCACCCTTAAAGCGGATAAAATACTTAGTGAAAAAGGTATAGTAATAGTCCCAGATATATTGGCAAACTCAGGAGGTGTTGCTGTAAGTTACTTTGAGTGGTATCAAAATATTCACAGCGAAAAATGGGACAAAAAAAAGGTATTTACAAAACTTAAAAAAATGATGAAACTTGCTGCCGAAGACGTTTACAAGACATCTTTGGAATATAAAGTTTCTTTGAGAAAAGCAGCATATATTGTTGCACTTAGGAGAATTGAAGCAAAGGCTAAAATATCCAAAAATTAATATAGGCTTTAATACTAGAGGACATTGACAAAAGGAGCAACGTGGTGTATATTTGCCATACTCTCATTTAAATTATCCCTCATATTTTGAGGGATTTTGTTATAAAGAGGAAGTATGGATGACAAGAGAATTTACTTAACAAAAGAGGGCCTCTTGGAACTTAAAAAGGAACATGACCAACTTGCAAAAGTGAGAAGGCCTGATGTTTTAACCCGCGTTTCAGAAGCCCGAAATATGGGAGATTTGTCTGAAAATGCAGAATATACTGCAGCAAGGGACGAGCTCTCCTTTATAGACGGAAGAATTGATGAGCTTGAAGAACTTTTAAAGCAGGCAGTTGTTATATCTGAACCTACCAAAAGCTCTTCGGCGCATGTTGTCAAATTAGGTTCAACTGTTAAGCTTAATATAAAAGACAAGCATGAAGTTTTTACAGTTGTTGGCGAGTGGGAAGCAGATCCAAAAGAGAAGAAAATTTCTCATGAATCTCCGCTTGGGAAAGCCTTAATAGGCAAGAAAGTTGGAGAAAAAGTTGAAGTTGAAGCTCCGGCCGGAAAAGTTGTCTATACAATTGTCTCCGTTGAGTAAAAGAGCTATAATTATCTCCTCATGGACGATTTTTATAAAAAACTCCAGCAGGAAAATCTGAACGCAAAACAACCTCTAGTTATCGAATCTGCGCAGGGCGCATACCTCACTATAGCAGGACAGAAAAAACTCAATTTTTGTTCCAGTCATTATCTTGGCTTTGCGGTTGAAGAAAGAATTAAAAAAGCTGCAAAAGAAGCGATTGATAAATATGGTTTAGGTACAGGATACAGAACTATTGCCGGTACAAATGTTTTAAATACGCAGCTTGAACAACGGCTTGCGAAATTTAAAAAGGCAGAGGCAGCAATAGTTGTCGCAGGCGGATACTTGGCAAATATGGCTGCGATTCAAACTATTCTAGGAAAAGAAGATGTTGTAATTTCAGACGAGCTAAATCACGCCTCAATAATCGACGCAATAAGACTTGCACAAGTTAAAAATAGATTTATTTACAAACACAGAGATAGGACGGATTTAGAAGAAAAATTAAAAGAAGCTTCAGTTCTTGCAAAAACTCCAAAAGAAAATGGAGAAAACCCTTTGATTCTAATAGTCACAGACGGAGTTTTTTCAATGGATGGAGACTTAGCGCCACTTCCTGAGATTGTAAAATTTGCAAAGAAGTATGGAGCATTGACAATGGTCGATGATGCCCATGGAGAAGGAGTTTTGGGAGAAGGCGGGCGCGGCATTGTTGATCATTTTAAGCTTCATGGACAAGTTGACATAGAAGTTGGAACGCTGTCCAAAGCATTTTCTGTAATAGGCGGGTTTATAACAGGGAAAAAAGCATTGATTGATTTCTATAAGCAAAAAGCTAGGCAATTTATCTTCTCCAGCGCTTTAACAGTACCGGATACCGCAGCATTAATTGAAGGAGTAAAAATACTTGAAGAGTCTGATGCGCCAGTTAAAAAACTCTGGGAAAACACAAAATATCTCAAAGACGAATTTAGGAGCCTTGGTTTTGATATTGGAAATTCTGAAACTCCAATTACCCCCGTTATGCTTGGAGATGACGAAATTACTTTAAAATTTAGCCAGAGACTTTTAGAAGAAGGAGTTTTTGCATCTGCAATTAGATTTCCATTGGTTGCAAAAGGTAAGGCAAGAATAAGAGTTATTCCTTCCTCTTCGCAAAATAAGGAAGATTTGGATTTTGCAGTTTCTGTTTTTGAGAAAGTTGGCAAAGAATTAGGTGTGATATAATTTATAAATTATGGCAGAAGCAGAAAGAAAAATATTGGTCACCGGTGCTTTTGGACAAATCGGCTCCGAGCTTGTTCCTGCACTTCAGCAAAAACACGGAATTGACCACGTAGTGACTTTGGGGCACAGTAATGTTCCACAGGATTTTAAAGGTATAGTAGAAACTGGAGATACAAGTAACAAAGAAGGATTAGAAGCAATAGTTGATAGGCATAATATTGGAGTTGTGTATCATTTAGTTTCTCTTCTTTCCGCGAGGGGCGAAGAAAACCCCGATCTTACTTGGGACATTAACATGGGGGGACTTAAAAACGTTCTTGATATCGCAAGAGATCGAAATCTTAAAGTTTTTTGGCCAAGCTCTATTGCAGTTTTTGGTCCCACTACTCCTCGAGACAGTACGCCCCAGCATACGATTTTGGAGCCCACAACCATGTATGGAGCTACAAAAGTTGCGGGAGAAAATCTTGTTAGGCATTATGTTTTAAAACAAGGAGTAGATGTTCGTTCACTAAGATACCCGGGCCTTATTAGTTGGAAAGCAGAGCCCGGTGGTGGAACTACAGATTATGCAGTAGCAATCTTCTATGATGGACTAAGAAAAAAAGAATATCAATGTTTTGTTAGTTCTGACACAACTCTGCCGATGATGTATATGGATGATGCCATCAGGGGAACTATTGAATTAATGGAAGCCGATTTGGATTTTCAAAATGAAGGAAAATGGAATAGTTACAATATGGCTGCAATTAGTTTTGCAGCAGTGCAGCTTGCTGAGGAATTAAAAAAACATATACCCGATCTCAAAGTAACGTACAAGCCCGATCATAGACAAGCAATTGCAGATTCTTGGCCAAAATCAATTGATGATTCTGTTGCAAGGGCAGAATGGGGGTGGAGTCATGAATTTGATCTTTCTAAAATGACAGCAATAATGGTTGAAAAACTGCGCGAGAAATTCGGGCAAACTAAGTAAACCTGCTATAATTACCTCATGTTTTGGGCGGATAAACTTCTTGAGAGCGTTAAGGGTCCACAGGTTATAAATGATGCATGGACTCCTTCCGGCATTGTTCATATGGGAGGGCTTAAAGGGCCTGTAATCCACGATACTCTTTTTAAAATCCTTAAAGGAAAAGGCCATGAGGTAAAGTTTACTTTTGGTTTTGATGATATGGATGCAATTGACGGTTTGCCACAAGAGCTTACGAAAACACACGGAAAGTATCTGGGAATTCCAATTTGCAACGCACCAGCGCCTCATGGACAAGGCAGCTTTAGAGAATATTACTCAAGCACGATGAGGGACTTATTTAAAGACTTAGACATCAAAGCAGATATCTATCTTGCATCAGAGTACTACAGAAAAGGGATTTATAACAAAGCAATCCAATTTGTTTTAGATAATGCGGATGGGGTCCGAAAAGTATATGCTGATATGTACAAAAAAGAAATTTCTAAAGACTGGTATCCTCTTCAAGTTGTTTGCCCAAATTGCGGAAAAGTTGGAACTACAGAAGTAAACGATTGGGATGGCAAAGAAGTTACTTATATTTGTAGGAAAGATAAAGTTGAATGGGCGCAGGGTTGTGGAGGAAGCGGGAAAATTTCTCCATTTGATGGAAATGCGACCATGCCTTTTAAGGTTGAGTGGGCTGCAAAATGGTGGACTTTTGGCGTAACAATTGAAGGGGCGGGAAAAGATCATGCATCTTCGGGCGGCACGTATGATGTTGCTAGGAAGTTAGTAAAAGATGTTTTTGGCGTTGAGCCCCCACTGGCAATTCCGTATGAATTTTTTCTTTACGATGGACACAAGATGTCTTCTTCTAAGGGTTTGGGATTAACTGGAGAAAAGTTATTAGAAGTTTTATCTGCGCAAATTGCCAGATTTCTGATGATTAAAACTCCTCCAAATCAGGCAGTTGAATTTAATCCACACCAGACACTAATTATTCCAAAACTTTACGACGACTATCAAAAAGCAGCTGCGGAAAAAGAAGGGGATTTTGCACGGGCGCTTGAACTGTCCCAAATAGGTGAAGTAGAGAAAATTCCATCTGTGCGTTTTTCAGTTCTTGCGCAGTGGGTGCAAATGCCCAATACGGAGGAGGAGATTAAGAAGGCCGGTGCGCAGAAGTGGGCAAAATACGCAAAAGTTTGGGTTGAAAAATATGCGCCGGAAGAGGAAAAGTTTGAAGTTCAAAAGAAATTACCCTCGCAAGTCGACAGTTTATCATCAGACCAGAAAAAATATCTTGCAGCGCTTGCTGAAAAGCTCGATGTCAAAAATGCAGAGGATTTTCAAACAGAAATTTATGAGCTATCGAAACAGCTAGGAATTCCATCAAAAGACGCATTTGCATCAATTTATATCTGTCTTCTTGGAAAAGACCATGGACCAAAAGCCGCATGGCTTATATTGTCACTGGATAAAGAATTTGTTAAGAAAAGATTTGAGGAAGCCTCAAAATGATGATTACCTTTGTTACCAGCAGTAAAGGGAAAGTTAGGGAGGCGGAGAAAATTTTAAATATTCCACTTGAGGCAAAACAGGTTGATTTGGATGAAATTCAGGAGCTCTCTTTAGAAAAAATAGCACTTCATAAAGTAAATCAAGCTTTTAGCCTTGTTAAAAAACCGGTAATAGTGGATGATGTTTCTTTAGAAATTGACGCATGGAAAGGCTTCCCGGGCCCTCTTATAAAATGGATTTTAAAAACTGAAAATGACACAGCAAAATTATTACTAAAGATGCTAGTTGGAGAAAAGAACAGAAAAGCAACAGTAAGACTTGCAATAGGATTCCATGATGGCAAGAAGCCACATGTATTTTATGGAGAAGTCAAGGGAAAAATAGCTACGGAAATAAGAGGAGATAATGGGTTTGGTTGGGATCCGGTATTTGTTCCGCAGGGAGAGGAAAAAACATATGCCCAAATGTCTGTTGGGGAGAAAAATAAGATTTCTCACAGAAGAAAAGCTCTTGATAAATTAAAAGATTTTCTAAAGAAGCATTAAAGTATATAATACAGATATGTTAGATATTAAATTTGTTAGAGAAAATTTAAAACTTGTTCAAAAATCCTCACAAGATAAAGGCGTTGATGTTGACATTTCTCATATTTTGGAAATCGATAGAGAGTTTCAAAAACTATCTTCAGAAGTTCAGAAACTGCGAGAAGAAAGAAATAAATTGGCAAAGGAAAGAAATATTGAGGCAGGAAAAGAACTAAAAAATAAATTAGACAAAGAAGAGCAGGCATTAAGAGCAGTTGAGGAAGAACTTAAGCTGAACTTACTAAAAATTCCAAACATTCCCTTATCACATCTTCCAATTGGTAATGAAGCGGCGAATAAAGTAATAAAAAAAGTTGGAAAACCTAAAAAATTTGATTTTCTGGTTAAAGATCATCTTGAAATAGGTGAAAGATTAGATATTATCGATACAACTCGTGCTTCTAAAGTATCAGGAACCAGATTTGCGTATCTTAAAAATGAAGGAGCATTATTAGAGCTTGCTTTATTGCAATTTACTTTTGAGAAATTAGTTAAAAAGGGTTTCATTCCTACTTTTCCTCCTGCGTTAATAAGACAAGAAATTACTAATGGATTGGGTTACTGGCAAGCAGGCGGAAATGAAAACTATTATTTAGTAACTGATTATGAAGAGATGGAAGTATCAGGTAATCACAAAGTAAATCCACTGTATTTAATTGGCACCGCAGAACATGCAATAGTTCCAATGCACAAAGATGAGGTTTTCTCAAAAAGTGATTTGCCTAAGAGGTATGTTGGATTTTCCTCATCTTTTAGAAGAGAAGCCGGAAGTTATGGAAAAGATACAAGAGGAATTCTTAGAGTTCACCAGTTTGATAAAATAGAAATGGTTGCTTTTGTAAAATCGGAAGATGATGAAACAGAGAGGAGAAAGCTATTGGAAATCGCAGAAAGTTTTATGGCTGATCTAGGCCTGCCCTATCAAGTTGTTCAGTTAGCGACCGGAGATATATCATTCCCTTCGGCAGAAACTATAGATATAGAAACATGGATTCCCTCTCAAGGTAAATACAGAGAAACACATTCAATTGCAACAACAACAGATTTTCAGGCAAGAAGATTAAATATTAAATACCAGGATGGTACAGAAAATAAATATGTGCATATATTAAATGGGACAGCTTTTGCAATTGGAAGAACTATTGTTGCAATCTTAGAAAATTATCAACAAGCTGATGGTTCCGTAGAAGTTCCAAAAATTTTACAAAAATACATAGGAAAAAGTGTTATAAAAGTGAACAAATAGCCTCATTGATTTTTATTGTTAAATCAATCTAAATCTCCTCTTTTGAAGCAAAGAAAAAACCTTGACAAAGACTAATAAATAATTCAACATTAATTTATTAAATCCTGCCCTCACTTCCGCATTTAGGAAAGGTAGGTAAGAGGAGGTGACTTTATCCATGGCAAAGAGAAGAAAGCGAAAGTCCCGAAAGTAATTGGTAAAACACCGAATGTGTTACCAATTGATCAGTTGGTGATCCCCTCTTTCTCTAAGAAAGGGGGGATTCGCTTATTATCCACCGAAGCTCAAACCCCGCATAGCTCTTGGAGATTATACGGGGCTAATGTGTTAAAATTAACAGGCTATGCTAAATATTTTTAGTAAGATTTTTGATTCCAATGATAAAGAAATTCAAAAGTTAGCCCCTGTAATTTCAGAAATAAATTCCCTAGAAGAAAAGGTAAAAAAATTAAAAGATAGTGATTTCCCAAAAAAAACGAAAGAATTCAGAGAAGCAGTTGCAAAGGGAACGTCTTTAGATGCTTTCCTTCCCGAAGCATTTGCTCTAGTTAGGGAAGCCTCGGTTAGAACAACAGGGCTGCGGCATTTTGACGTACAGCTAATGGCCTCAATGGTTCTTGCGCACGGGAGGATTGCAGAGCAAAAAACAGGAGAAGGGAAAACTTTATCCGCAGTTCCTGCCCTTTATCTTAACAACCTAAAAGGACATAACGTTCACTTGGTTACCGTAAATGACTATTTGGCAAGGCGTGATTGCGGGTGGATGGGGCCAATATTCCACTTTTTAGGGCTATCTGTTGCCTCAATTATCAATGAGCAGTCCTTTATATTTGACCCTTCGTATGAAGATAAATCCGCAAACGATTTTAGATTGACACACTTAAGACCCATAAACAGAAAAGAAGCCTACGGCGCAGACGTGACCTACGGCATAAACTCGGAGTTTGGATTTGATTATTTAAGGGATAACATGGTGCAGGACATATCAGAAACTACACAGGGAAAACATTTTTATGCGATTGTTGATGAGGTAGATTCGGTTCTTATTGATGAAGCAAGGACGCCCCATATAATTTCAGCTCCCGATGAGGCTCCAGCTCAAAAATATTATGACTACGCAAAAATTGTTGAAAAGTTAAATCCTGAAACAGACTACAAGGTTGATGAAAAGTTGCGCACTGCTCATTTGACAGATCATGGAATAGTTAAAATAGAAAAGCTATACGGCATAAGTAATATTTATGAGAAAGATTTTGACACCGTATATCATTTGGAAGCAGCGCTCAAGGCAAGAACTTTGTTCCATAAAGAAAAAGATTACATAGTAAAAGAAGGTCAAGTTATCTTAGTGGACGAATTTACAGGTAGACTGCTTGAGGGAAGAAGATTGTCTGAGGGGTTGCATCAGGCTCTTGAAGCAAAGGAAAGTGTTCCAATTCAACGTGAGTCAAAGATACTTGCAACGGTATCCTTGCAAAACTATTTCAGAATGTATGAAAAACTTGCAGGAATGACAGGAACGGCGTTAACAGAAGCAGAAGAACTAAATAAAATCTACAAGCTTGATGTTATTGTTATTCCCACGAATAAGGAGATGATAAGAGAAGACCGCTCAGACGCAATCTATAAAACTGCAAAGGCAAAATTTTCCGCGGTTGCCAAGGAAATTGAAGCGGCGTATAAAAATGGCCAGCCGGTTTTAATTGGTACAACATCCATTGAGAAAAATGAAATAGTTTCGGAGCTTTTAAAAAGACGCGGCATAAGACATGAAGTCTTGAATGCAAAAAACCACGTGCGAGAAGCGGAAATTATCGCAAAGGCAGGAGAAAAAGGAGCAGTAACAGTTGCCACAAACATGGCAGGCCGTGGTGTGGACATTATTTTGGGTGGAGAGAGCCCTAAGAATGAAGATGGAACAGATAAGAGGGGAACAAAAGAGTGGCAAGAGTGGGAAAAAAAGCATGATGAGGTCTTGTCTCTTGGAGGTTTATACGTTATTGGAACAGAAAGGCATGAATCAAGAAGAATTGATAATCAGCTGCGCGGACGTTCCGGGCGTCAAGGAGACAAGGGGGCATCACGTTTCTTTGTTGGGCTGGATGATGACATCATGCGTCTTTTTGGCGGGGACACAATAGCGGGTATTATGACAAGGTTCAATATGCCGGAGGATGTTCCACTAACACACCCTATAATCTCAAAAGCAATAGAACAAGCTCAAGGAAAAGTTGAGGGATTTAATTTTGATATAAGAAAGCACTTAGTTGACTATGATGATGTTTTGAATAAACAGAGAGAAATTATTTATAAAAGAAGAAGGCAAGCGCTTGAGCAAGGGGAGGATGATAGCCTAAGGAAGGAAATTTTAGAGAAAATTGATGAAAGTATTTTGGCAATTGTGAACATGCACGCTTCAGACTTTTCCTCTGAAGCTAAGTCTCCAGACGAGGCAATTGTAAATGATTTTACCACTATAATTCCTTTTGACGAACTTTCCAAAAAACAAATAGTCAATCAGCTTCTGCAGATTAATGAACCTATTGAGAAATCCAGTTTTCTTTACGGCCTTGCAAAAGATTTGTACGAGAAAAGAGAAAAAGATTTGGGCAAAGATATAGTAAGGCAAATTGAAAGATTTGTGACGCTTTCTGTAATAGACGCTCTTTGGGTTGACCACCTAGATGCCGTAGAAAATTTAAGACAGGGAATAGGGCTTAGAGGGTATGGGCAGAAGGATCCCCTTGTTGAGTATAAAAATGAAGCGTTCGGCATGTTTGAACAGCTTATAGCGGGTATTGATGATGAAATAGTTCATAGAATCTATAGAATTCAAGTCCAGCAAGCTCCAGTTGTGCACCAACATATTAACCAACAAGCAGCAGGAGACTCGTCAATATCGGAAGAGCTTCGAACTCGCGAAGTCAGCGAATCAACAATCAACAGGAAAAAGCTCGGCAGGAACGATCCTTGTTGGTGCGGAAGCGGAAAGAAATATAAAAAGTGTCATTACCCACAGCTTGCCTAAAATTAGCTCTTCTTTGTCTTGTATGCAACGGCCATAGTAAAATTAAAACTCTTTTTCTTTACTATAATTAAACCGCCTTCCCCAATAACCTTTTCAAGTTTTCTTTTGTCGAATGGATGCAAGTGTGCATGCTTCCATACCCCTTTTCTCATGTGCGTCCACCAATGCCATACTGTTTTGAAAAGTATATTTCCGCTATCCATCTCAATAAGAGCTATGCCGTTTGGAGCAAGAACCCGTATTATTTCCTTCACTACTTTTTTTGAGTCGAGCACATGTTCCAATACTTCACTGCAAATGACTAGCTCAAAAGTAGAATCTTTGAAAGGAATCTTGTGTGCATCGGCAGTTACTAGATTAAGTTTTTTATATCTCCTTTTCCCGTATTTAATTGCGTCTTCGTAAAGGTCTATCCCAAAACATTTTGCTTTAGGAAATTTTTTTGATACCTCATTAAGGAACCATCCGCTAGCACATCCCACATCCAAAATATTATCAGGATTTTTTTCAGCAAGTGACAAAATATTTCTAAGTTTTCCTGTATGCCACAGTCTCTGAAGTGTATTCTTTTGTATTCCTTTTTGATAATAATCAACGGGAACTTCTTTAAAAATATTTTCCAGCTCTTTCCTAGATAAATTCATTACGCTATTGTATTACAAATAACATGATTATAAAATACTACCATCGTGCGGTTTTTGAAAAAAAATTATTTGACAATCCTTATTTTTATCCTGTTTTTTCTCCTTTTTTCTGTCTACAAAGATTTCTTTAATAATAAAAAAATTGTTTTCCCTTCTAATTTTTTAGTCCAATTTTACTCTCCATGGTCGACTCAAATATTTCCCAAATGGGAACAAGGTATTCCCCATAAACCTATTGGTGTAGACCAATTTAGATTTTTTTACCCTTCTCGCGTTTTTTCTAACGAGTCTTTTCAAAAACTTGAGCTTCCTTTGTGGAACCCCTATATTTTTTCAGGAAATCCCCATATTGCAGATTTTCAATCAGCGGTTTTCTATCCGCTGTCAATGCTCTATTTATTGATACCAATGATGTCCGCATGGTCGCTCCTTATTATTGTTGAGCCTATTCTTGCCGCTTTAGGAATGTATTTGTATTTGAGAAGGATAGCTCTTAGTAAGGCTGTATGCTTGTTTGGAGCAATTGCATTTTCCCTTTCCGGATTTATGATTGTATGGAGTCAGGAGAATATGGTGGTTCCACATGCAGCGCTGTGGATGCCCTATGTACTATGGTCTTTTGAGTCGTTTCTTCAATCTAGGGAATTCCGTTACTTTTTTGCCGGTATAGCCTTCTTGGCATTATCATTTTTGGCAGGATTTTTCCAGGTATCCTTTTACATTTTTATTTTCACATTAATATATGCCTTGGCTAGAATTTTTGTTTCAAAAACGCATACCGTTAGAAATGTTTTATTTGTGGTGGGGATGCTTATCCTTTCGCTTCTTCTATGCGGTATTCAGCTAGTTCCTTCCATGGAGGCATTTTTCCAATCAGCCCGTCCTGCATCAGACGCTTGGTACCTTTTTGATTCTTATCTTTTACCAATTACCCATCTGGTAAATATATATGTCCCAGACGTATTTGGAAGTCCAGGAGCGTATAATTTTTTTGGCAGAGGTTTTTATCACGAAACTGTTGTGTACATTGGCGTCATACCTCTTATTTTTGCTATATTTAGCTTCAAAAACGGAAGAAATAATTTCTTCTCAACATTTTTTCTAAGTGCAGCTCTTATTAGTTTTTTTCTTACTATCCAGTCTCCTGCTACTACTTTCTTTTACAAACTAGAAAT
>JACPDD010000001.1 GCA_016184205.1 Candidatus Levyibacteriota bacterium
ATTCTTATAATAACTACTTTTTTTTTTTCATTTCTTGCTGCTATTGGACTAAATAATTTTTTGAAAGAAAAAAAATTCCCCAGAACAATTGTTATCATCTCCCTAATTTTGATAGGGGTATCCCTAGTTGGCGTTGTGTTTGCTTTTCTTCTAAAGGCAAATGTTGTTAGTGAGGAAATTGCTAATTACATAATACAGCCTAATTTTGTATGGAAAGATATGTTCCTGCCAATAATGGTACGAAATGTTCTTTTGCAAACAGGTTTTGTTCTTTTGTTTATCTTTCTTTTGTTTCTCTACCGACTTAAAATCCTTTTTGTTTTTATTGTAATTTGTCTTACCATTTTTGGACAATTTTATTATTTTCAAAAATATGTTGTATTAGGAAATAAAGAATTTTTATATCCATCTAACCAGATATTCTCGTTCCTAAGAGAAAACACATTCGACGCAAGCAGATTTGTTGCATTAGGCCAGCCAATCGTAGGAAATTTTTCAACTTTAGAAAAAGTGTATTCTCCAGATGGACTAGACCCAATTTTTTCAAATCAATACGGACAATTAGTATATGCGGCTAAACATGAGGGAGAATTTACATACAATATTCCACGCATAGAAGTTAGCCTGTCTGACATTGATAACAATACGTCTTTTTCAAACGATTCCCCTTATATAAAAGTTATTAATCTATTGGGGATAAAGTATGTCCTCTATTATCATGCAAAAGGAGAAAAGCAGGCTTTAGATACAAAATTTTCCTCAGACATGTTTTCTCATATCGCAAAATTTGGCAACTGGCATATATATGAGAATAAGATGGCTTTCAAAAGAGCATATATAGTTTATGACTACAAAGTGGTTAAAAATCAAGAGCAGCTTATCAAAATAATGCTCAATTTGAAAACAGATTTGAGAAAGACCGTATTTCTTGAAGAAAATCCGGGCAGGAATCTAAGTGCCGGATCGGGGTCTGCGTCTCTTTCCTACTATTCGTCCAATAAAGTAATTATCAAAACGACAAGTAGCGCTGAGGCATTGTTATTTTTATCTGATACATATTATCCCGGTTGGGAAGTGTATATTGATTCTGTCCCATCTAAGATTTTTAGAGCAGATATTGCGTTCAGAGGCGTTTTTATTCCTTCTGGTAATCATGTTGTTACTTTCATCTACAATCCGGCATCTTTTAGATACGGATATATGTTAACCCTTGCTTCTTTTATTGTTCTTGCAATGTTTGCTCTTATTCTTTTGAGAAGAAGAAAGAGGTATTCTTAATAAAGATTGGCGATATATTTTTCTAAATCTAGCCTGCCGTTTTTAAATTCTATTCCTTCATCCCTTAGTCTTTTTATTTGCGCTGCCTTTCCTCCAAAGGCGTATCCTTTTGCAGGCTGGCCTTTAATATTTATCACCCTGTGACACGGAACAGTTTCGGGATTTTTATTTGCATGTAGTGCAAACCCGACAACTCTTGGAGATAAGCCTGAAATTTCGGAGATTTGTTTGTATGTAGCAACCTTGCCTTTTGGGATCTTGCTTACTAAAGTATAAACTTTATCAAAACTATTCACTCTTATTCTTTTTTCTTTGTTCAATTCTCTTAATCTTATCCTCAACAGCCCTTTCTATATCTACCTTGGCCGAAGAGGCAAGTTGAAGTGTTGTTAATATAACATCGGCGAATTCCTGATAAACGTGTCTTTTGTCGAATTTTTCTAGCTTAGCCTTTCTTTGTACCCTTAGAATTGACAAAATGTCATTGCAAAGTTCTCCAACTTCTTCATTGAGCTTGACTGTCATGGTTAAGATTTCTTTCTCTTGTGGTGTATATAAATGATAGCGCGTAGCTTTATCGCTAAGCTTTACTTTTTCTTGGAGGTTTTTAAGATTCATATTGTTTAATGATTATAGCACAGAGGTGTTATAATAATTTCATGGCAAAGGCTCAAAAAACAGAATTTGCGGGAGAGAAATGGGATAGGAAAAAAATATTTATAGCAATTTTAGTAACTTTGGCACTGGCTATTTCGGGACTGGAGCTTAAAGCTTATTTCCTGGATTCGAATTCATCCAAAAGTACCAAGAGAGTAGGCTCCCTAGAAGACATTAAAGGTACAAGCGTTTCTCTTACTCCTACGATTTCACTCCCTTCGGCTCAGCAGATTGGGGAAGAAGTCGCCCAAAATCTTAAAAGCATTAAGCAGGACATAAGCAATATAAACGTACAGGAAGTCGCAACTTTATCTCCCCAAGTAAAAAAAATTCTGGATGACATAGGGGAATTGCCTAATTATCCTGGAAGTTATGCAAAAGACATTTGTATTAAATTTTGCAGTGGTCTATGACCCATTCGACTGCTCGCTCAGGGTCATGGTGAGTTTATCGAACCATGAGTAAGATAAGGAGATTATTTAAGGCATTGGGCCCAGGGTTTATTACTGGCGCTTCGGATGATGACCCTTCGGGCATTGGTACTTATGCTCAGACTGGGGCAATTTTTGGCTTTTCCCAAGCATGGACCGCTCCGTTTTCTTTTCCGTTTATGTCCGTAGTACAGGAAATGTGTGGAAGGATTGGCATGGTAACAGGCATGGGACTTACGCGAGTTGTCAAAACACATTATGCAAAACCGGTGCTATATATTACTGTCGCTCTTCTTTTAATAGCAAATACAATAAATATTGGAGCAAATCTGGGCGCTATGGCGTCTTCGGCTCAGTTACTTTTAGGCATCCCTTTTATATTTTGGCTTATAGGCATAACCGTGATAACCATTCTTCTTGAGGTATTTGTTTCATATCCTGTTTACGCCAGAATTCTTAAATACTTAGCGTTTTCTCTTCTTGCATATATTATTACTGCTTTTATTGTTAAGCAAAACTGGGGAGAAGTGTTGCGCTCCACCGTTATCCCAAGTTTTTCCATGAGCCGCGAGTATCTTTTTAATATTGTTGCTATTTTGGGGACAACCATCTCGCCTTACCTTTTCTTTTGGCAAGCAGACGAAGAGGTTGAAGAAGAAGTCCAACAGGGGAAAATACGCCACATGGGCGCAGGTATTCCCCAAGTGACAGGAAGGGATATCCACAGAATGAGATGGGATACGGTGGCCGGAATGTTTTTCTCAAATCTTGTAATGTTTTTTATTATTATTACAACAGCATCTACCCTACATGCAAATGGTATTACCAAAATAGAAACAGCAGACCAAGCAGCGCAAATTTTAAGACCACTAGCAGGAGATTTTGCATTTCTACTATTTGCAGCCGGCATTATTGGTACCGGACTTCTGGCAGTTCCTATACTTGCAGGATCTGCTTCATATGCAGTTTCTGAAGTATTTAACTGGAAAGAGGGATTGTACCGTAAATTTACTCAGGCACATGGATTTTATGGAGTTATTACAATCGCGACGCTTATTGGCCTGCTTGTTAATTTTACGCCTATTGCTCCGTTTACAATGCTTTACTATACGGCAATTCTCAACGGTCTTGCCGCCCCGCCGCTTATGATTTTAATTATGCTTGTGGCACACAATAAAAAAATCAGTTGCGGCAATTGCCCTCCTCCTTTCTTTAGTGGGTTTGTACTAATGCGCTTCCTTTGATACAATTTCCGCTATGGATGAGTTGAAACAAAGAGTAGATAATCTTCTTGCCAAATTTGACATTGAGCAAAAGAAAAAAGAAATATCCCAAATTGAGTCGGAAAGTGCGAACCCGTCTTTTTGGAATGATCAAAAGCTTGCTTCTTCAAAGATGAAAGAACTCGCAAGTCTTCAAAAAGAAATTCAAGACGCAGATAAGCTCTCGCAGCTGGTAAAAAGCGGAGAAGAAAAGGAAGTAAGGAAGCTTTTGGATGAGCTTGAGATTCTTCTGTACCTTTCTGGTCCTTACGACAAGGCTTCGGCAATTCTTTCTATTCACTCGGGGCAAGGAGGAGTTGAAGCAATGGATTGGACTTCTATGCTGCTTAGGATGTATAGCAGATATTTTGAAAGGAAAGCGTGGGAGGCAGAAGTTTTGGATGAAACCGCCGGGGAAGAAGCGGGAATTAAAAGCACAACTATTGCAGTAAACGCAGAATATGCATATGGCTATTTGAAAGGCGAGGCAGGAGTTCACCGTTTGGTTAGACTCTCACCCTTTAATGCAAACAATCTAAGACAAACCTCCTTTGCAATGGTTGAGATTATTCCGCAAGTCGGGGAAAATGAAAGCGAAGCAATTAAAGAGGACGATTTAGAATGGGATTTCTATAGGTCTGGCGGTCACGGTGGGCAAAATGTTAACAAGGTTTCAACCGCAGTAAGACTAAAACATAAACCAACAGGAATTGTAGTCACATCTCAATCACAGAGGTATCAGGCACAGAATAGAGACTATGCATTAAAAATTTTGCGGGCCAAACTCTGGGCTCTTAAGGAAGAAGAAAGAAAAAAAGAAGAAGCAAATTTAAAAGGTGGATATAAGACTCCAGGTTGGGGGAATCAGATTCGTTCCTACGTCTTGCATCCGTATAGAATGGTGAAGGACTTGCGTACTGGCTTTGAAACTTCAAATACAGAAGCAGTATTAGATGGAGACATCGACGGCTTCATAGACGAGGAACTGCGCAAATTATAAGCTCAGTCGCTTTGCCAGCTCCACAATCTTCGACATTTTAATTTAGCTCGGCTCTTTAGATGCTAACAGGGCATCTTTCCTCAAAGCTCCTTCGCTCTTTAATCATCAATCATTAATCTTTAATAATTTCTCAATTGATTGGAAATTGAAAATTATATTGTCTGTGGGGTTGCCAAAAAGCTTCAAATATGTTTTACTGATATGACCAGGAGGTGAAGATTTAATATGGAAGAAAAGACAAATAATACCCCTCAAAATAATATTCCTCAAATAGATAATTTAGTGCACGATTTTAATGATGTGAAATCTCATATCTTTAACCCCCAATTATTAGTTGTTTTTATTGTAGCTATTTTCTTGGGAATTGGCAGTGGGTATCTTTTATATAAAAATGAAAGCAGCAGTGAAACTGCAGCCACTCCAGAGGGCGGCAGTAGTTCTTCTTCAATATCAAAAGGTTCGGTTTTTGGATCGGATGATATGAAAACATTTAAGGATGCTGTGCAAGGAGAGCTTGCGGAAGGCGGAATTGATGGAGAAGGACAGTTTCATTTGGTAAGACCAGGAGGAGATAGTCAAAATGTCTATATGACCTCTTCAATTGTAGATTTATCAAAGTTTGTAGGTAAAAAGATTAAAGTCTGGGGACAAACCCAAAAAGCCCAGCATGCAGGATGGCTCATGGACGTTGGCAAAGTAGAGGTCCTGTAGTGCGTAGCTCATGATTAAGCTTGAAAAAGTCTCAAAAAAATTCGGAATTGGCCCTCACGCGCTTTCCGATATAAATCTAGTAGTAGATAAAGGTGAATTTGTTTTTTTAGTGGGACCAACGGGATCAGGAAAGACAACAATTTTCAGACTCATAATTCGGGAACTTCTACCTAGTGAAGGTAGTATTGTAATTGACGAGTGGGATATTGTTAATCTCCCAAAACAAAAAATTCCACACCTTAGGAAGAAAGTTGGAGTTGTTTTCCAGGATCTAAAACTTTTGGCAGACAGGACCATATTTGAAAATGTTGCGCTGCCCCTTGAGGTTATAGGAATAAAACCTGAGGAAGCAAAAGCAAGAGTTGATGATGTTTTGGGGAGAATAGGGATTTTGGAGCACAAAGAAAAATTTCCGGTACAACTCTCAGGCGGTGAGATTCAAAGAACTGCAATTGCAAGAGCGCTTATTTTGTCTCCGGATATTTTACTTGCTGATGAGCCAACGGGCAATTTAGATGAGGACACATCATGGGAAATAGCAAAGCTTCTTTCTGATATAAATGCAAAAGGCACTACGGTTATAATGGCAACACACGATAAGGAGATTGTCAAAAAACTTTCAAAAAGGGTAGTGGTACTTGATAAAGGTAAAATAGCGCGTGATGAAAAAGGAAAGTCCGCTTCGGCCCAGCGAGACGAGAAGGAAGAGGGGAAATGAAATTTTTTACAACTGCTTGGCATAATATAAGGAGGTCTCCCTATCAGGCAATGGCTGCTGTGATTATTATGGTTCTCACTTTTCTTGTGGTCTCATTCTTCACATTTTTAATAGTTGGTTCTTCCCGCGTCATAATTTTTTTTGAAAGTAAACCGCAGGTTACTGCATTTTTCAAAGATGAAGCAAAACAGGAAGATATAGCACTTCTTAAGGACGAACTTAATGCAACGGAAAAAGTTGCCAGCATTAAATTTGTGTCTAAACAAGAGGCGCTGCAGATTTATAAAGAACAAAATAAGAGCGACCCACTGCTTTTAGATTTGGTAACCGCAGATATGTTGCCGG
>JACPDD010000002.1 GCA_016184205.1 Candidatus Levyibacteriota bacterium
CAATGTAACAATGCAACAATTGACGTATATGAAAGTTGCAATAGTTCATGATTATATTAAGGAGTATGGAGGGGCGGAGAGGGTTTTGGAGGCTTTACATGAGATATGGCCGGAGGCGCCGGTATTTACGACTGTTTATTATCCTCAGTTCTTGGGGCCGCATAGGGAGAGATTTGCAAATTGGGATATAAGAACTTCATTTCTGCAAAAAGTTCCCTTCGGTTATAAACTTATCAGCCCATTTCGAATATTGACTCCTTTTATTTTTGAGCAATTTGATTTTTCATCATTTGATACAGTAATTGTTTCTCAAACAGGGGCATATTTTCCTAATATGATTCGGGTTGGAAAGGATACAACTCATTTTTGTTACTGTCATACTCCGCCGAGATATCTTTATGGATATCCGACGGCAAGGAACTGGAAGAAAAATATGGTTGGAAGAATTATTGGGGAATTAATGAATCATAGACTTAGGTTAGTGGATTTTCAATCGGGGCAAAGAGTGGATGCGTTTATTGCTAATTCGGAAGAAGTGAGAGCGCGAATACGAAAGTTTTATAGGAGGGAGGCGGAAGTGATTTATCCGCCGGTGGAATTAGCGTCTAGTTTGTCAGCGTCTAGCGTTCAGTTAAAAAGACAATATTATATTACTGGGGGGAGGTTGGCGAGGGCAAAGAGAGTCGATTTGGTGATTGAGGCGTGTAATAGACTAAAACTTCCTTTAAAAGTATTTGGTAGAGGATTTGCAGATTATGAGAATGATCTAAGGCAAAAAGCAGGTCCGACGGTTGAATTTGTGGGAGAAGTGAGTGATGAAAAGCTATGGGAACTTTATTTTGGAGCAAGAGCATTACTTTATGCTTCAGAGTATGAAGATTTTGGAATTATGCCGGTTGAGGCGCAGGCGTGTGGAACTCCGGTTATTGCATATGACCATGGAAGCGTTCCTGAAATAGTACGAGATGGTTTGACTGGCTTTGTTGTAGAGCCGAACGAAGGAGTAGGAGGGCTTAAAAAAGCTCTTTATAGAATTAATACTATAAAAAGAGAAGATTGCAGAAAACATGTCGAGGAGAATTTTGCAGTTGAGAAAATGGTAAAAAGTCACGAAGAGCTATACAAAGAATTGCTATGAGAATAGGACTTTTGCTGCCATCGGTGTATATGGCAGATAAATATAAGAATAAAATATTTGCACCCAAAGAACTTTTTCTAAATATGGCAAACGGCCTTGTGGATAAAGGGCATAATGTTTATGTCTATTCTTCTCCCGGGACTAGAACAAAGGCTCATCTAATTGAGGGAAATCCGGAGCTCATAAATAAGGATTTTATATCTCCAAAGTTTAGAGGCTTAGACAGGATTTTGAAACAAAAAAACGCACATCTTTTATCAAGAACTGAATATGAAATGGACCTTTGTGTAAAAGCTTATCAACATGGGAAAGAGAACAAAATTGAGATCATGCATTCTTACCATGGGGATACTTTTATGTCTCATTACGTGAGCAAGCTGACCGGTTTAAGAACAGTTTATACAATTCATGACCCAAAACCAAGGCGTGAGCATATTGAAAATTGGAGAATTAGACACTTTCCAAAAGATAGGTATATTTTTATTAGTAAATCCCAGAGGAGAGACTTTGGGAAACTTATTAGATCTATTGGTGTTGCATATCACGGAGTGGATATTAATAAATTTTCTTTTGGAAAAGAAGGTCAATATCTTGCTTTTATCGGCCGTTACATAGAAGAGAAAGGTGTTGATAAGGCAATTCAGGCGGCAAAAAAAGCAAAGATTTTACTAAAGATGATAGGAGATGATGCCTACAGAGAGCTTCCTTATTATAAGAATAAGATAGTGCCACATCTTAAAAAGGGAGTTGTTGAAGATAGTACATTTTTTGGGGAAGCGGATAGAAGCAATTTTTTGAAGAATGCTAAGGCGCTTTTGTTTCCGATTCAGTGGGAAGAACCGTTTGGTATGGTTATGATAGAAGCAATGGCAAGCGGGACCCCTGTTGTTGCCTATAATAGGGGAAGCGTATCTGAAATAGTTCAGGATGGCGTCACAGGGTTTATTATAGATCCGGACAACGAAAATAGGCCTGGGAAAGGCAGCTGGATTATTAAAAAAAAAGGAATAGAAGGATTGCTAGACGCAATAGAGAGAATAGGCGAGATTGACAGAAGACTTTGTAGAAAGCACATTGAAGAGAATTTTACAGTTGAGCGGATGGTTGAGGGATATGAAAGGGTTTACAGGGGCGTGCTAAGTGCTAAATCTTGAATTAATCTGATTTTTAGGTTTTAATAGAGTTAATGGACTTCAAATTTCTTCAAAATCCTTTAAGCCACAAATGGGTTGTGCTGGCGCCCAGACGTGCCTCAAGGCCAGATGAAGCTAAAGGAAGCATATCTTTTTGTCCATTTTGTTTAGGGCAGGAAAAAAATGAGAAAGAGGTGTATCGAATCGGCGGAGAGGAAGGAGATAGCAACTGGCAGGTTCGCGTTGTACCTAATAAATATCCTTTTGCTCCAATTCATGAAGTTATAATCCATTCTCCAGACCATCACAAAAATTTTGAAGAATTACCTAATTTACAGGTAGAGCTTATTCTTAAAACATACAGACAGCGTTTTCAAACTCATAAAGATAAAGGTCAGGTTTATATATTCCATAATCACGGCGAAAAATCAGGCGAAAGCCTTCCACATCCCCACACCCAGCTTACAGTAATACCGGACGATGTGACGCTTGATATTATGCGCCTTGCTATAGGAGATGAGCTTGACAAGGTAACAGAGGACCAAGTTGTGCATGAAACTGACTTTTTCCAGCTTTTCTGTCCCAGATCAAGTCAATGGCCGGATGAGGTGTGGATTCATCCTAAGAAAGGCGGAGCTTTTTATAGCGACATAACTGACAAGGAGATAACTAATCTTGCATTTGTACTAAAACGTCTTATTCAAATCTTTGGCTTAAGACACGGAAACGAATTTCCTTATAACTTTTACATTTACCCGGGGAAAGATTGGTATTTAAGACTAATCCCAAGAGACAAGGGGCTTGGTGGATTTGAAATAGGTACAGGCATATACGTAAACACTCAAGATCCTTCTGAAACGATTGATTTTATTAAAAAACACTTTGAAATGGGTTCGGAGAGTGAAATAAGCAGGGCGGATTACGGAAAAAGCGCTTAAACAGTGGTTTTTTGCTGTATGCCCAGCAACCACAAAACTGCCTCTTTTTTGTATCTTCTATCTCCTCTTGAGTTGATTCTAATTGCAGGAAGCTTTCCTCTTTTGCCCCACCTTTTTATGGTAAGAGGGGAGACTCTTAAAATTTGCGCGACCTCGCGAACCGTTAAAAGATCTGGAAGGTTATCGATTGATAGGTTTTGATTGTTCATAGGCTCAAGACTATATGCTTGTTAATCAATATCACTTACAAAGTAACAAAGTATAACACTCTTGTCAATACCCAAAACAGTATATTGTAGTCAGTATTTAGCATATAGCTTTGAAAAGCAGAA
>JACPDD010000030.1 GCA_016184205.1 Candidatus Levyibacteriota bacterium
CCCACTGAATCGCTCCATGAGGCGTGAACGAATAGTTCTGAAAAGCCGAATGGTGAAGATTGTGTGGGATAGTTTGCGGACCACGTTTAAGCTTACATGAACGCGACGGAAGCTTATAGGTGACTTTTTGCACATCTTAACTCTACATACTACAGTGCATGGATTGTTCAATAAGGTATTCAGAAAGTCATCTATAAGTGTTAAAAAAAACTCCCGAAGGGAATAGAAATGTCGCATAAGTATAAGTCAACGGTGATCGTAAACGCATGCATTCTAACCTTGGCCACAGCGGTCTTCTGGTTCCAACCCCCTTCTGGTATTGTCATACTACAATACTGGAACTTGTTCGTGGCATTGTTTACTGCCGGTCTCTTCACGAGCGCAACGCTTGCTCTTATAGCTATTAGCGAAAATAAGAGATGGGTAGCATTGGGATATGTTTATAATACTATCCTGTTCGTTACCCTGCTTGCTCTGCTCAGGCTCTACACAACTTGACCCGCATCTAGTACGCAACGCAAGCTGAAGGAGGACGAGATGGAACGTTATCATGAGCCATCCCCCGAGGAACGAATCGAGAACGTCTTGATCCATGAACTTGGTTGGTCTTGGCAACAAGCTGATCAAGAGCGGTCTGCCGCAAGAGACATGGGGTACAGCAGCTTCACGGAATACCTACGATTCAAGCTGCAAGAGAAAAAGCGGCTTGAAGATGAGGAAGCGGGGAGGCGGCATCAACAGCAGCGACCCAGAAGGTCTCGCGTTCGGTCGCCTGGTTCAAGCATCCATTCCTGCCCAGATTGCACAAAACCCATGAAATGGAACAGCGAGCTCAACCGCTATGCTTGTTCCAACTGTGGTGCAACCAGCGCAAACTGACTCTCCCGAAAGGAGACCCTATGGGCAGTTGGGAAAGACAATTTGGTGACATCAAGTCGCCTTGCCACAATGCCCCAGTCACTGCATTTCGGAACGGAGGCATAACCCTGGGGATTTGCACGACCGATGGGTGTGGCAAACCGGTTGTACGGTCCAGTCCGATCACGGGTTACCATGAATGGCTTGACGGTAAGGACCCAGAGACTGAAGAAGCTCTGCAACTCGTGCCGCGACCATAAATCAGCGCAAGCTAAATCTCCAGAAAGGAGACTCCTGATGTTCGGTCATGACTTTTCTATCGTCTTTGTCATTGTCCTTACAATCATTGGAACTGGACTCTGGATCTGGCATGACATCTGGATCGACAAGCAAAGAAGAAGAATTCACGACGAAGAAGTTCGACGCAGAGCTTCTCTGTGACCTGATTGAAGTCTAGGCAACAGTCAGAAATAGGCAACGAGTCACGCGACAAGAGGAGTTACACATGTCCCATCTGCTGACAGTCGAGCTCGCTAAGCAGGCAATTGATCTGGTCAGGCCTGCCATCAGCGCCGTGCTGGGAAGTGGACTTACCGGAGGAAGACCAAATCTTCATCTGGTCATCCTAAATCCCGGCACCGACCGCATCCTCCACGAGGAGTCTTTTGGTGAAGAGAAGCGTTCGTGGGAGTACCCGTTCGATGAGTACGCGCGAGCCAAGGCTCTGCTGTGCCAGCGGACCGGAATCGTCGGAAGGACGGTTCAACGTGACGCTCCATGGCTGTATGAGGAACTCGATACCCGTTACGTCGGCGGCGTAATCGAGAACGGACTCGTGATTGCGGCTTCCGGAGTGCAGGATCACTTCGACGAGATGATCTCGTGGTGGATACTCTCTGCAATCCAGGGACTCTGCCGCGACGCGATCGCCCTTACAGCTGACGCGCCTGACTTCTTCGGCCGGTAGAACATCTCGACAACGTCCTTTTTAGTGGTAGCAAGCATGGAAAAATCCATGAAGGCGTTCAGCGCCTACCTCTGCCAAGATTAGCCACAATCAATCCAGCGACTAGCTAAGGAAAACGGCTCGTGTATTACAAGACTATCTGGAACTGGACAGTTTCACTGTTCAATCGGATGAATGATTGGTTCCTGAGCCTTTTGGGAGGAATCTTCGAGTGGATCCTAAAAATTCCCTCTTGGTTCCTGTCCCAACACCCACTATGGCAGCTGCTGATCTTAGCAGCTCTACTTGGATTCGGACTGTGGGTTGACCACTGGCATGTTACGCCCGGAATCCGCCGAGGGTTTTTAAAAGTCACCTGGCAAAAAAGCCTCAGGGTGGTCGGATATCCAGTCGCGTTTGTAGGACTAGAAGCTCTTGGGTTGACCGTGGTCGCAGGTGCTGTTTTCTACGGCCTCTGGCTCACAGCTTTTCTGTTCATGCTCATCGTAGAATTCTACGTCGTGCTATTCGAGGTGCCAATCCGATATTTCTTCTAGCGATTAGTGGTAGCAAGTCCTCGAGTAAAATCGAAGGAAACGGTGCCCGCGAGCATCTACCTCTTGCAGTACTACCCGCAAACAGATTTCGTGCGAAAGCCCGAAAGATCCCTTGATTAATGGAATTCAGATGACATTGCGTCATCGCTGCGCATTCGCGCATTTCATTTTTCAATATCTCTAGGGCTTTTTTGGTGGCAAAATGCGCCTTGCTCGTTTGCAAATTGAAAATTGTCAATTATTAATTGTTTGTGTATACTCAATCTATGGAGCCACACGAGAGAGTTGCAAGAAGCAGGAAGAAAATGATTATAGACAATTTTATTGGCGGCATTGCCTGGTCTCTTGGGGTTTTTGTAGGAGGAACAATAGTTGTCTCTATACTTCTTTTTATATTTTCAAAGGTTGATTTAGTTCCAATAGTTGGTGACTTTGTAACAAGAGTCACGGAAGATGTTTTACAAAAGAATTCAGAGCTGGTAAAATAGCCTCAATGGATAATACAAAAAAGGACCACCGTCAAATCGGAGCCGAACTGGACTTATTTTCATTTCATGACATTGCACCAGGAAATGTTTTTTGGCACCCAAAAGGATGGATAATCTATAAGACTCTCCAAAACTTCCTGTGGTCAACTCTTGAACGCGAGGGTTATCAAGAAGTTTCTACTCCGGTAATGGTCAAAAGCAGCCTATTCAAAAAGTCTGGCCACTGGGAATTTTACAGCGAGCACATGTTTAATCTAGACGTAGAGAAAGAAAGCTATTCACTGAAGCCTATGAACTGCCCCGAAGCTTCTTTAATTTTTGCCACCAAGACAAGAAGCTATCATGATTTGCCGATAAGACTTGCCGAGTTTGGAGTACTTCACAGAAATGAACTCTCGGGCGTTCTGGGAGGATTATTTAGAGTAAGACAATTTGTAATTGATGACGCACACCACTTTATAAGACCTGACCAAATCCAAAGCGAGATTCACGAGTTGATTCTTCTTGTTGTTAAGTTTTATAAATCTTTAGGATTTGCTCCTGAATTCTACCTATCTACAAAGCCAGACAAGGCAATGGGGGATGAAAAGCTTTGGGAAAAAGCAGAGAAAGACCTTAAAGAGGCTCTTAAAAAAGCAGATGTTAAATATAAAGTTAAAGAGAAAGACGGAGCATTTTATGGACCTAAAATTGACATTCACATTAAAGATTCGCAAGGCAGAGATTGGCAGCTTGCCACAATTCAGCTAGACTTTCAAATTCCGGAGAAGCTCGAGCTGGAGTATGTAGACAGTGATGGTAAGGGCAAGAGGCCGGTTATAGTTCATAGAGCAATTTTAGGAAGTCTTGAAAGGTTTATTGGAATTTTGACAGAACATTATCAAGGAGTTTTTCCGCTTTGGCTTGCGCCTTTGCAGGTAGCGATTTTGCCGATAACGGACAAACACAAAGAGCATGCTGAAAAATTGGCAAAAAAACTTGGAGACGGAGGAATAAGAGTAGAAGTTGATAGCAGAGCTGAAACTCTTCAAGCTAAAATACGGGAGGCTACTTTACAAAAAGTACCCTATATAGGTATAATAGGTGATAAAGAAGTACAGGACGGTAACTTGATATCTGTAAGAGATAGAAAAGGGAACTCAAGGTCTATCAAGACTGAAGAGTTCCTTGCTAGCTTAAATAAAGAAATTGAGCAGAAATTTTAAAAGAAGACAGGACAACAGAAGGTACTTTAGGACTAACGATAGGATATATGCCCAAAGACTGCGAGTACTGGACGCCGAGGGCAAGCAAATAGGAATATTAACAAAGCAGGAAGCTATAAGGTTGGCCAAGGAACAGGGACTGGATCTGGTAGAAATAGCAGAAAAGGCCGTTCCACCTGTTGCAAAAATTGTAGATTTTAAAAAGTTTTTGTATCAGCAGGAAAAGAAGAGGCAGGAGGAAAAGAAAAAGACTAAGACTTCTGAAACCAAGGAGGTAAGACTTGGCCCTAATATTTCCGACCATGACCTTGCAGTAGCAATAAGACGCGCAAGGGGATTTTTAGAAGGCGGAAATAAAGTCAGATTGGCTGTAAGATTTAGAGGAAGACAAATCACGCATCCGGAATTTGGACAGGAAACACTAGGTAAAACTCTCGCAGATCTTTCGGATGTATCAAAAGTAGATAGAGAAATACACTTTGAAGGAAAACAATTAGTATGTATCTTGTCGCCGGATAAGAAAGGAAAAAATGCCAAAGAAGAAAATAAAGAAATCAGTGAGCCGCAGATTTAAGGTTACAAGAACCGGTAAGGTTTTGTTTTCCCATCAGTACAAAGGCCACCTAAAACTTAAGAAATCCAGAAGTAGAGTAAGAAGGCAAAAAGAAACAGGTGTTTTAAAGGGAACATTTGCTAAGAAAATAAATAGACTGCTTGGAACAAGGTAAGGCAATATGAAAAAAGGACAGCAACGGGCAAGAAAAAACATAAACTTCAGAGAAACACATTCAGAGAGAAGCGCAACAGCTTCGTACAGAAATTTTGGCCCTATCATAAAAAGAAATCAAAATCAAAGAAGCTTTGGGAGGGGCAAATAAGCATTGACTTGATAAAACATGAGAGTTAAAAGAGGAGTTGTTTCAAGAAGAAAACATAAAAAACTATTGGGCCTAACCAAAGGCTTTTTAGGAAGCAAACATAGGTTAGTCAGAAGTGCTCACGAAGCTGCACTTCATGCCGGCTCATACGCTTATCACGGAAGAAAACTTAAGAAAAGAGACTTTAGGGCACTTTGGATTACAAGAATTGGAGAAGCTTCAAAAAGAGAAGGTATTTCATACAGCCAGCTTATTAACAAATTGAAAAAAGAAAACATAGAGCTTGATAGGAAAATTCTGTCTGATTTAATTGTTAATGACATTGAAACTTTCAAAAAAATAGTTAAGGAAGTCAAACTCCCTTGACAACGTCAAAAACAATTAGTAATTGAATGCTAAACAGGAACCCGCGTCAGCGGGTTTTTTTGTGCGATATATGGTATTCTAAAATAGCTATGGAAGAAGAGCTTATAAATATTAAAAATACTGCGCTTTCTTTTATTCTTGAGGCGCAGGATAGAAAGTCCTTGGAAGAAACAAAACTACAGTTTTTGGGAAGAAGCGGAAAACTAACCCTTGCTTTAAAGCAGTTGCCAAAACTTCCAATTGAAAAAAGAGCGGCTGTTGGAGAACTTGCCAATGAAATAAAAAGGACAATTGAAGAGGCTCTTGCTGAAAAACTTTCTCAAGTTACAAGCGACTCGACTACCAAAAGAAAAGAAAGTATTGACAGAACCGTTCCGACAGTTGAACCAAGGATTGGACACATACATCCGATAAGCCAGGTTCTTTCGCAAACAATTGAAATATTCAAGTCTTTAGGATTTCAGGTAGCAGATGGTCCGGAAATTGAAAGCGATCACTATAACTTTGAAGTTTTAAATATTCCTAAATATCATCCTAGCCGCGACACACAACAAACTCTGTTTTTAGATAGCACCGGAACAAGCTACTCCCCAGGAGAAATGCTTCTTAGAACTCAAACTTCAAATATGCAAGGACGGATAATGGAAAAAACAAAACCTCCTTTTAGGGTTTTGGTGCCGGGAAAAGTCTTTAGATATGAGCAGGTTGATGCGTCACATGGGTTTGAATTTTGGCAAGTTGAAGGATTTATGGTTGACAAAAATGTTTCCATGTCTCACCTTTTTGGAACTCTTGACTATTTTTTCAAACAATTTTTTGGACAAAGTACAAAAGTAAAGTTTGTCTGTCATAATTTTCCGTTTGTAGAACCAGGAGTAGAGGCTTACATAAGCTGTGTTGTTTGTCGCGGCAAAGGCTGCAGTTTTTGCAAAAGAACCGGTTGGGTTGAAATTTTAGGAGCGGGAATGATTCATCCAAATGTTCTAAAAGCCGTTGGAATAAATCCGAATGAATGGTCGGGTTTTGCTTTTGGAACAGGACTTTCAAGAATGGCAACTCTTAAATTTGAAATGGACGACTTAAGACTTTTAACAACTCCGGACTTAAGAATCTTGGAACAATTTTAATTATGCTGGTACCTTTATCGCTTCTTAAAGATTACGTAAAAATAACTTTGCCGGAGTCTAAGTTGTCTGAAAAATTAACAGAGGCAGGTCTTGGAGTTGAAAATATTGAAGAAAAAGAAGGAGAGAAAATTCTGGATTTGGAAGTAACTCCAAATAGACCTGACTGGCTTTCTGTTGTTGGAGTGGCGCGGGAAATTGCAAGTCTAGAAAATTTAAAAGTGGCCTTACCTAAGGTTTCCGAAATCAAAAAACCCGCCAAGATTTTACCCCTTAAAATAAAAACGGATTATAGAATAAATCCAAGATTTACGGGGATAATAATTTCAAATGTTAATGTAGAAGATTCACCGCAATGGCTTAAAGAAAGACTAATCAAGATTGGAATGCGGCCAATAAATAACATCGTTGATATTACAAATTTTGTAATGTATGAGTTGGGAAATCCGCTGCATGCATTTGACTATGACAAAATAGAAGGGCACCAAATGTCAGTTGGGCTCTCTATGGAAGGGGAAAGCTTTGAAAGCGTTGACGCAGTCACATATCACTTGCCAAAAGGCGCAGTTGTAATAAGAGACAGCAAGAAAATAATTGACCTTTGCGGAATAAAAGGCGGTAAGAATTCCGGAATTTACAGCGGTACAAAAAATGTCTTTATAAGAGTTCCCGTAGAAGTACCAAACCTTATAAGAAAAACTTCTGCTAAATTGGGTCTTAGGTCTGATGCTTCTTCTATTTTTGAAAAGGGGGTAGATGCCGGAAACACTGTCTTTGCGCTTAAAAGATGCGTCGGTCTAATTCTTAAAATCGCCGGAGGCGCTGTGGCAAGCGAGATTTATGATTTAAAAGAGGACCGCTTTGAGTTTTGGAGATTAAAAGTCGCAGTAGAAAAGCTAAACAAAATCATCGGAACTGAAATTCCTCAAAAACAAACTCTGGGAATTCTGGAAAGTCTTAATCTTTCACCAAAAATCACAAAAGAGGGGATTGAATGTAAAATTCCAACATACAGAAACGATTTGAAGATTGAGGAGGATTTGATTGAGGAAGTGGCAAGGCTTTACGGATACAATAAAATTGAAAAAAAAATGCCGGCCGGACAAATTCCCGTACGGAGAATTGAATACTTCAAAGATTATTCCACTATGCAAAAGGCAAAGGAAATTCTTGTAGCGGCAGGATTTTCCGAAATAAAAAGTTATAGCCTTGTATCTGAAGTTGAGCTTGATAAATTTGGTCTAAATTCAAAAGCTGTATTGCGCGTTGATAATCCCGTGAGCCGCGAATTTGAATATTTAAGACCAACACTTAAAATTGGTCTTGCAAAAGGTCTTGCGGAAAACAAAAAATTTACTAGCGATATTAATCTTTTTGAGCTGGGAAAAACATACAGAAAGAAAGACAAAAAAGCTACGGAAGAATATTTCTTGGCTTGCCTCTCCAGCAATTTAAGTTTTGCACAACTGAAAGGAATTATTCAAAAATTGTTTTCTGAATTTGGAATTAAGAACGATACTAGCTCCTTTATAGAAGTCTTGGGAGAGGCTTTATTTTTTGAAATTAATTTTTCTGAAATTGAAACAAAAGCAAACACTCAAAAAATCTATAAACCCATTCCTAAATATCCGCCAATTATAGAAGACTTGTCAATTGAAGTGTCCAAGAATTTCAAAACTGGAGATATTATAGAGCATATCAAAAAGCAAAGCCCGCTTATTTATGATGTTTCGCTTATTGATGAGTTCGAAAACTCAAAAACATTCCACATTGTTTATCAGGATAGAGAAAAGAATTTAACCAGGGCGGACGTTTCAAAAATAAGAGAAGAAATTATAAAAGCCCTCAAGAATAAGTTTTTAGCGACTAGCAACTAGAGAATAGCGACTATAAAATAGCGATCTGAATTCTCTTCAATGTTTCAAAACATTTTAGTTAATTCATAAATAAGAAAAGAATGCTAGGGTAAACTACAAATTAAATTTCCAATTCTAGGGAGATTTTGACCCCGATTCAATCGGGTTGAGATTTGAGATTTTAATTATGGGGTAGGAGTCGGGGTTGGTGTGGGCGTTGGACTTGGTGTAGGCTCCGGACCATATTTATAGTCAGAAGTTTCTTTGGGAGGATGATAAAGCGGGTCATCTTTGTGATACTGTTCAATCCAGTCGTCAATTGCTTTCTGCCAACGGTTCTGCCCGTCTGTTGAAACAGGATCATTTTCAGAAAAGACAATAAAGTCCTTATTGTCGTAGTCGCCATGATTTATTTCATCCTGATTTGCTTTTTTCCCAGGCTGTTTTCTGGATATTGGAATCTTTTGATAAATAGTTGTACTCGTTGGCTCTGTTCCTTTTATGAAATACTCGGAGCGGGTTGAGTGCCCGTCAACAGGAAGTCCACCTCCAACAGCATCAACCTGCAAAGCTATTACATCATCTGGCTTTATGGGCTGCTCATCCGCTTTGCCTTTTAGAAGAAAATTCATAATCCTATACCATATTGGGGAAGCTCCGGTTGCTCCTGAGGCGATTGCCGGATTCATGGGGCTGTTATCATTGTTGCCAACCCAAACCCCAACAGTATAGGAAGGTGTGTATCCTAGCGTCCAGTTATCTCGCTTGTCATCCGTGGTTCCTGTCTTTGCAGAAACTGTTTTACCCGGAATATTTAGATATGAATTCGGCCCAAAGACAAGTGCTCTTGCCACATTATCAAGCAAAATGTGTGACACAAGATAAACTACATTTGCCGGAAGAACTCTGTTGCCTTTTCTTTTTTTATTTTCATACAAAGTATTTCCCTTGGAATCGACCACTTTTAAAATTGCAACAGGATCCTGCTTTACTCCTGCGTTTGCCAAAACCGAAAAAGCAGTTACCTCCTGAAGAAGTGTTGCCTCGCGCCCTCCAAGAACCAAAGATAGTCCAACATTTTCTATATTCTTTTGAGTTGGCTCCCAGTTTTCAATTCCCATATTATAAGCATTCTGCATAACATCCCTTATTCCAACTTTTGCAAGCATTTTGACTGCGGGCACATTTATTGAGTTTCCCAGAGCGAATCTAAGCTGAATAGGCCCATTATATTTGCCGTCATAATTTGAAGGATTATAAATAGGATTTTTAGGATCGCCGGATGGGAATTCCGTTTTAACATCCATCACCATGGTCGAAGGAGTGTAGCCTTTTGCAAAAGCAGTTGCATACATGATGGGCTTAAGAGAAGAACCGGGCTGGCGAAAACCCAAGGCTGCATTAAAGTTGCCGTCATTTTCCGTGTCAAAATAATCTTTGCTTCCAACCATTGCAAGAATTTCACCAGTCCCAGGAGACATGACTACTGCTGCGCCATTCCCTACATTAAAACCTTTAATCTTATCAATCTCTGATTTTACAATCATCTCTGCCTCTTTCTCTATTTCCCAGTCAAGCGTTGTTGTAACAGCTAAGCCTCCATTTGCAACTATTGCCTCTCCAAACTGTTCGGCAAGAAGCTGCCTTACATACATAACAAAATGGGGAGCTTTTATGCCCTTGTCTTCTGATAGCTTGAATTCTTTCTTTTTTATCAGAAGAAGCGCTTCATCCGCCTGCTTTTGATTTATATATCCAACGATTTTCATTTGCCCCAATACTTGCGCAGTTCTTTCAATGTAGTATTTCTTGCCGGAAAAAGGAGAATAAACGCTAGGGGACTGAGGAAGCCCTGCAAGAAATGCCGCTTCGGAAAGATTCAATTCTTGTACTTTTTTACCAAAGTAGCTCTCCGCTGCCGCCTCAACTCCAATATTTGCTCCGCCATAAGGAACATCATTAAGATACATCTCAAGGATTTGGTCTTTTGTGTATTTTCTGTCAACTTGAATAGCAAGCATTAGCTCTTTTATTTTTCTTGGAAGCGATCTCTCAGACGTAAGAAGCACGTTTTTGACTAATTGCTGAGTAATTGTAGACCCGCCGCTGACACGCCGCCTTAAGATTGGATCTATAAGCAGCCCTCTAATATAACCTGTTATAGAAAATCCCTGGTTTTCGTAAAAATCCTTATCTTCAATGGCTATTGTTGCCTGCTGCACTTGTTTGGGAATATCAGCAAGTTTTACATAAGTTCTATTTTCATTTTGAAAAACAGAATAAAGGAGTATCCCATCCCTGTCATAAATTCTTGTTGATTCTTCAAGGTCCGCATTAACAAGTTTCCCAGGTGTTGGAAGGTCGCGGCTGTACCATACGAATAGAACCGCCATCAAAAGTACAAATCCTATAAGGCCAAAAAAAACGTATTTAGTGAGTTTAGAAAGCGTGAAGATATCTATCTTGCCTCTTTTGAAAAGTCCTCGTCTCCTTCGGCTTCTGTAGTAATCCATACCCAATATTATACCCAAAATTGACACTTTACATCAAGACTGCTATACTACCAGTAGAACATGAAGATAAAATCGTCTAGCGTTTCTGTTTATTATTACACCTCGTAACGGGGTGTAATTCTTGTGCTAGAACTATACCCCGCAAAGCGGGGTTTTTTTGTGGAAAAAAGTATGCAACCAAGAATTCTTTTATTTCAAGACGGAGCAAAATTTAAGTCACCTCCTGAAAAGTGGAGATTCATTAACGTGCTTACACATGCGCTCATTAGGCTAATTCAAGAGCCAGGATTTGAATATGTCATTGTTGATCCTTCTGTTTGTGCAGAAAAATTACAAGAAAAAGTTCGACCACGTGACTTTTCATGCGCAATTGACTTATCAGGACTATTTGGTCCAAGTCTTAAAAGAGAGGGAATTCCTACTTTCGATGATTTCAGGTTAAGCAGACTGAGGAAAACATCCTCTCCTCTTTTAGACGGAGTGGGCTTTAAAATAAGCGTTACTCAAGAAAGAACTGCGCAAATAAGAGAACATATTAAACAGATTATAAAGGACGACCCAAGGCCCATACTAGTTCTGGATGATGTAGGATGGTCAGGACGAACAGTCCGTCAGACTACTACCATGCTCGGAATCAAACCTCACAGGACTACTATTGGATTCCTCGCAGGAAATAGGGGCACATTTGGTGGAGCAAAAACGGAAATAGAAAATTTACAACAAGAAGGATTCAGCATCGTAACGGGAGCAGATATTTTTACTCCCGACGATGACGGTTTCCATCTGGCTGATTTTTTTATTGGGGACGAGGCAAACTTTGATTCTATTTTGGAAATACAAATATTGAGAGAAGGCTCCGCATCATTCCCACATGAAGATTCTGAAAAAAAACATAAAGACACCCTAAGGGGGATTCAACAAATTCTCGAAAAAAATCAAAAAAAGCTCTTTCCAAACTCAATTGACTCTGAAACTGCGAGGAAAATGACACAAGAGGGAACCATTATTATCCGTGGCGGCATAAGCAATAATTCCTTTTTTGATGTAAATCCTCCGAATTGGGTTATGCCATCCTTTTCCAAACGCATCAGTAGCACAACCCTTACTAAAAACAGGCGAGATATAATAGACGTGGTAAGTGAGTTACAAGAACTGTTAGAGTTCCCAAGGGAAGATAAAGAACTACAGATAGAACAAGCGGAAGGAAGGATGGGAAAGGAAAGACTATGAAAAAAATAGTACTTATTACGGGTTCAACAAAGGGTATTGGAAAGTCAACTGCCTTTGTTTTTGCAAAAAATAATTATACTGTTATTTTAAACGGGAGAAATCAGACTGATGAATCAAAGCAATTGATATGTGATATAAAAGCTTTGTCTTCTGAGTCAGCTATTTTTTATTTTGATGTTTCCAATCAGAAACAAGTTAAAAAACAATTTGAAGAAATCATTACCAAATATAAAAGGGTTGATGTCCTAATAAATAACGCAGGCATTGTCAGGGATAAAACATTTCTTAAGATGAATTATGAAGAGTGGGATGAAGTTATTCAAACCAATCTTTACGGAGCATTTAATACCACGAAAGAAATGTTACCCTTAATGATACAGAATGGTTTTGGCAGGGTGATCAATATATCATCAATAATGGGAGAGATCGGAAATTTCGGGCAGACAAACTACAGTGCCTCAAAAGCAGCACTTCTTGGGTTTACGAAAGCTTTAGCAAAAGAAGTGTCCTCAAAAAATATTACAGTTAATGCGGTTTGTCCCGGTTTAGTTGAAACAGAAATGACTGTTACTATACCAGAGGAGTATCTTAAGAAAATGCTTGAGAGGATTCCAATGAGAAGAATGGCAAAATCAGAAGAAATAGGAGAAGTATTATTATTCCTTGCTTCTGAAAGAAGTTCCTATATAACCGGTGCTACTTTTGATGTAAATGGTGGCTGGCTTTAATAGAGAATCTACTTTATTTTACTCTGTCCTGAATAGTCAATGGTTGAATTATTCCTTTGATTCCTTTTTCGATATTTGTTTGAGGTTTCCAGCCAACTTCTTTTTCAATTTTTGAAATATTTGCATAATTTGCAGACAGAGCATCAGTTTGTATCTGATCTGCCTTCTTATAATCTTCTTTTTTAGAAAAAAGATTATATATAATATTTAAGATTGTTTTTACAGAGGTCAACTGTCCTGACCCTATATTGAAGATGCCACTTTTGCTGTAATGTAATATTAGTTTTGAGACAGCATCAGCAACATCTTCCACATATATAAAATCATTTTTGGCATCTGGATTCCTAATCTCAGGGTGATTTCCTTCTTTGATGCAATTAATCAAATATGGGATTAAAGAAGTGCTTTTTTGTCCCGGGCCATAGACATAAAATAGTCTTGTCCAGATAAAATTAGTACCATACTCCTTCGCCATCTCTCTTCCCATCCAGTTAAGTGAGTTTTTTGCGGCAGTGAAAGGATTAAAAGGTTCAACAAAAAGATCCTCCGATAGTTCTCCTGATAATTTACCGTACTCCCAAACACTGCCTGTTGCGAGAATTGTTTTGCAGCCGGTTTTATAAAGCAGCTTAAACAAATCAAGTCCGTATTTCAGGTTTTTTGTACTCATTTCTGCGCCATAGTCAGGTATCCCTTCCCAGGCCAAATGAATGGCTGCCTCAGGTCTAAATTGTTTTAGATTATCCGCCCATACAGGAATATCTTCAAGGCTCCCTTCTAAAAAATGGAGAGTTTCCTGAAATCCTTCCTCGCCGGACTCCTCGTGGCCGCGATTTGCTGCTACCGGGGCCTGCAAGTCCAACAGAGCCCGAC